>SLLU01000018.1 GCA_007133925.1 Candidatus Halarchaeoplasma halalkaliphilum
GAAAGAGGCTGGCCCATATCCCGGAGTCACACCAGTAGATCCGTGGCTGCGGCGGATGAACGGGAAATTCGCGATCAAAGACATCTGCAGGATCTGAAAAAGATACAGTTCGAGAGTCCCAGGAGCCGCAGGAGACTTGCAACCGATCCATCTTCCCGTTCCGCGAGAAATCTATCTAAGGATGATGAACGGGATACCATGAGATCCTACGGTACCTCTGTGCGCCATCACGGCATCCCAGAGGGTGATGATTGGGAACTGCTCTGAACCGAATATATTTTATCCGTATACCCGGATGCGTGGTTATGAAATACGTACGATTCAGAGATAACAGCGGTTCCGCACAGGAAGGTGAACTCATCAGGGATGGTATCCAGGCCGGGAACCGTTTATACGATCCGGGGGACGTGACCATACTGCCTCCATGCAGACCCACGAAGGTGGTCTGCGTGGGCCTTAACTACATGGACCATATCAAGGAGACAGGGAAGGAACCTCCGAACAGACCCAAACTATTTTTGAAAACACCCAACACCATCGCAGGCCATGGCGACACCATCTCTCTCCCGGTGGAAAAGAAACGCATAGATTTCGAGGCGGAACTGGGTGTTGTGATGGGTAAAAGGTGTCGTAATGCCTCTTTGGACAACGCCATGGACTATGTGATGGGTTTCACATGCCTGAACGATATATCCAACCGGGATGATCAGCGTAGGGAGCAGAACTGGGTACGGTCCAAGGCCTTCGACGGATCATGCCCCGTGGGTCCATACATAAGCTCCGTGGACGAGGTACCCGAAGGTGCCCGGATCACACTCGTACAGAACGGAATTGAAAAGCAGTGTTCCTCAGTGGATCGCATGTTATTCACCGTCCCCGAGATAATAGTGGAGATAACATCCTTCATGACCCTTGAACCCGGAGACATCATCGCAACAGGCACTCCTTCAGGGGTTGGACCCATAAGCCATAATGACGTTGTAGAGGTATCCATAGAGGGCATAGGTTCTCTGGTGAACTACTTTAAAAAAGCATGAATCCAGGTATTCACCTTCTCATCGAATAGGTGTGTCCGCATTTGGTACACTCTACATTCCCTTCGTCATTGATGATCAAACCCATGTTGGCACAGCGAGTGCAGATACCCCCGAATGATCTTACGGGGCTTTTTTCCTCCTCAGTGACCTCTTCATGGGAGTCCTCATCAGTAGAAACGATATCTTCATGTAGAACTGTCTCTACAGGGCGCAGGGGAAATTTGGCGGTTACCGTTTTACCGGGATCCAAGACAGGGATCATCATCTTATTCTCATCGGTTTCCAGTGTATCCGGTATGTTCGGAGTCAAAATCAGATCAAGGATAGGCTCGTCACTCACGTTTTTTACCGATAGTTTATAGTACCGATGATCACGGGTACAGTTCAAGGTTGATTTGATAGATATCTTGTTTTTAAATATGAGCCTGGCGATGTCATCACTGTGGTGGTAAGGACCGGATCTATAGACCGCAGGTTTAAGGTTCGCTTTTATACTCTTTACCTCCTTTGGTCCGATGAAGCCCAGATTAATCTCCGGAAGATCTCCGAATCCGGGAGGGGTGTACATGGTCAACAATATATGGCCTAATGGGGTGTCCATGCGGTTGATCATACGGAATCTAAAGATCACCTTTCCACCGTCATTGAAAATCGTGGATACCATAGAGATATCTTTATCCAGGAACGGAAATGGGAGATACAGACACCTTTCAAGAGCGTTCTTGGAATCCTTGGCCAAGGAAAAAGCCTTTTTATACTCCATGTTACCGAAATTGTCCATGGCTTCCGAATAGATATTTTTTGGTAGTTCGACGTCGTATCCCAGCTTTCTTTTTCCATCTATATCCGCTCCCAGTGATGATAGCCTATTGAGTACTTTTTCATGAACATCTTCCAGTATCTTCAGTTCCCCATCCAGATCTCTTATTTCGAACAGAGTGTCAAAATAGCGTCCCGACATGAGTTGTTCTTTGGCACTTTTTAACTTTTCATCAAGATCCCTGCGGTCCATATCAAGAACCATCGATCTCACCCCCAATTTTTGCTTCTTCTTTGGCTCGTTCTCTCAGGTTCCCGAAGGTCTTTTCATATATTACGACCTTGGCAGTTAATCTCTCGTAGATCCTGACAACTATCAAGGAAACACAGAAACCGAGGGCGAAATACAGCACCACAAAAAATAGGACCGGTGCGTTAAAGAATGTATTAAAGAAAACCGCCTGGATCTCACCTCTGATAAGATTGTTGATACCTGTTATTAAAAGGAATGTGAGCAACATCAGGCCACCGCACGAACCCATGATCACGTAATATAGGTGAGGATAATATTCTTCGTCATCAGAGACGTGTTCAGTGAAATATTCTCCCCATCCTTTCTTCCGTACAAGGTACTTTATCACCAGATTCAGGAAACTCTTCAAATAGAAAGAGAAGGCGATCAAAGATATGACAAAAACACCGAGTGCGATCACTACCAACACTAGAGCCAACTCGTTGACGGCAGTGGAGGATGCCAATGTGGATCCCCACGGCATAAGAAGGAGCGAACCAAGAAGGCCTGCAAGGGATATTCCCATAGGGATCACCAGAAGATCTTCGTTCTTGAATCCTTTCCACGAGACCAATAAGCACGATAAACTGATGATCAGTATCAAAAAGGGTATGTACTGTGGTATGTCCATGTATTTTGATACCATCTTCGACCTTCTGATCTCATTATTTTCATCCGCCGTACCAAGTGCATTGATCTCATAGAACTCATCATCTGGATCAACTATGAGGTCCACCTCCACCGTTCGGGATATCTTCGACCAGCTCCATTTACCCAGATCGTATCTCGTTCCATATGTACGGATTTCCTCGTTTGTGCCTATCAGTATCTCCATCAATTCGATATCTTCCTCGGGTATGATTTCCCCCTGTATCCATATCTCGAACGGGACCTCATGGATCAACTCCATGCCCGAGATACGTATGTCAACGATAACATCCAAGTATCTTCCCCCATCTGTGGGTGTAATGGATATACCATCTGCTACGAGATCGAACCAGAATACTTCTATGGATGTTATCACCGCATCACCGACATCCGTATGAAGGGATTCTCCTGTGATGCGATACCTTTGGATATTGGGGTATTCTATGAGCGGGGAGCCCAGAACCACCGTTACGGTCTCAGTTTCATAGGATTCGGTAAAGCTGATCTCCTCACTCTCGAAACTGATATCCCAATCTTCGTCAAGGGCCTCTGTGATGAATGTTCCTGACATCCGTATGATATCCGCCAAGGGGTCTCCTATCCCGATCCCTTCTTCACGGATGGTCCTGTTGGGAAGATTGACCACGGATATATCGAAACTGGCGGACCTTCCTATCTTTATCTGCCTGCTCGTTTCATCAACATCCATCATCACCACCCTTGTGAAGGTCCAAGTCTCCGCACTCAGGTCCGCATTGGCCACGGATATGTTCACTATCTGGTGCCAGTACGGGCGCAGGGACACAGGTATCCCAACTGTTAGATTTACTGTCTGACTTTCACCTATGTCCAACCCTACCACATCTCTATCCAAATATGAATAATCTGCATATGGACTGCTGCTATTGTACAGGTTCAAGGTAACGTTATCGAAAGAGTTTCCAAGATTCTTCACCTTTATCTCGTGTTTTGCTTCACGACCCGGAAGGGCATCCATTTCCGCTCCTGAAGAGGTGATCTCATGTATCCTCAATTGTTCCACATGTACATCCCTCAAAAGGGTTCGATTCACGGAGGGATCTGCTTCGGAAGTTATATTGAAACCGATCACCACGACGGAACCGGCTGTCAGGTTCATCTCGTCCAACATATCCAATTCCTCGGGCATCCCTGGAGCAGTGATCGTTACATTGATCATCCCGGTTTCCCCCGGAGACAGGGACAGAGAATCCATTTCCAGATAGAGGTCCCAATAGTGGTTCGATATGTTACCCTCTACCAGGAGAGTATCGTTACCGTTCCCTGTGTTCGTGATGATAAGTGTGGAATTGAGCATTTCACCGGGTTTAATAGATATATGTGTACGGTTCAAACTCACTTCCATATCCGGTACGTGGATCACATGTGTCAGAGCGATAGCGTCGTCTGTTTTCGTGGGATCGCCCCTGCTAGTGGCGATGATGGTCACGTTGAAAGGCTGTTCGTGTATGGCACCATCATCCGGTGTAACCATCAGGTAGGTGACGGTTTGGTTCCACCTCTCAACTACGAAGATATCATTCACTAGCTCTACCTCCCAATTATCCGATGGTTCGTACACGAGCGACAGGGCGATGGTGTCTCGTGTGTTACCCGTATTGATGATGGTCAGCTCATAAATCGCACTCTCGTTCGGAAATGTACTGGTTTCGTTGAAAGACGGTTTCAGCATCACAGAATAACCCCTATCGACGATCAGGATCGATTCAGCATGATCCGTAACCTCCCGTGTATTAAAGTCTCTCTCGAAGATCGAAATGGCGGTCAGCCTTACCCTTTCCCTGAAACCTACTGGGACCATGTCTGGTACTTTCACTCGTATGGTTGCATTAACAGACTCTCCCGGATGTAGATCATCGGTCATAAGATCGTCGAGTATCTCGGATTCCCATCCATTTTCCGTACTCACCTCCAACAAGAACCGGTCTATCCCGTTTCCCATGTTCTTTATCGTGTAGTTGTAATATACCCATTCTGCTGGCTTCCCGAACTTCTCGGGTTCCTTGCTTTCAACCTCAACTATACCCCTCTGGTTTACATTAACACCTATCTCGCAAGTGTCTGTGTTCACAACACCCGAAAGATCTATGTGCGGGTCCGGTACGCCTAATATGTCGGCGAAGAAGGTACCGTTCAGGGGCTCTCTGGGTGCGGTCACCACTACCAACACTTTCCTCATCTCCCCCCCTTTGAGTTGTACTTCCGGATTACTTATGGAGAGTGACCATCGTCTTTCTTCCTCGGAGGCCTCCACGGGCGAAATGAAAGACCGGTCCTCTTCGCTGAGAGAAATGGTCTGGGTGGCTATATCCTCATCAAGTATGTTGCACAAGTTGGTCACTTCCAGCACGAATTCCACCCGGGTGGTGGTTGTACCGTATTCGATGGATAGATAAGGTTCTCTGGCCCTTAAATCCACAGAAAAATAGGGTGTGACCGTAACGGGGGAAAGGGATGAATTGATGAAACCGTTGGGTGCTTCCACCCTCAAAACGATATCTTTCGTCGCACCGTAATAGATGTCCATCTTCTCCAGTTCGTAATCCACTGTCACATCCGGGATCGATACGAACACATCAACCAAAGTACTCTCTCCCGGATCCAAAAGTGGTGTGGGATTTTTACTGACTATCCTTGTTTCCCAGAAGTCGTTGTCCACAAATGATGATAGGGTGTAAGAGGTCCCCTTTACATTCCCCGTATTGGTCAAATTGAAGGTCATAATGAATTCAGAGTTGGGGGGCCTTCCCATGGGAGGTGGAGGGTCTATCCTCATGGAGTGGATTTCAGATACGTAGGTGTATGTGGTGTCACTGTCTGAAACAGATGAATTCATGAGAGAAACCGCGGTCAATGTCAGTTCATCGACGGTGTGCGCCTGAACCACATCCGGGATGGTGATGGAGATGTAAACATGATGAGTTTCGTTCACTCCCAGTCCGTGCACTGTTCCATTGCTCTGTGAGGTTATCCAATCGTGACCAGAGTAGGCAGACCAGGAATAGGAATCCTCCACCCAACCCCTGTTGATGATCTCGAATCTATATACTTTGGTCTCGAAAACCTTACCTTCCTGGGGTGCAGGTGCCCGTACCTCAACCTCTCTCACCACTACTCTTGTGTACGTGTGTGCCTCGGCATCGACGGATTCGTTGGTGGTGGATTGCACCAGTATATACAGGCGGTCTATGGTATTGTCTTCCAGATGTTCCGGTACCTGTATCGTCACGTTGAAGATGTGATATTCATTGGGAAAGATCAGAGGGGTTACCCCGTTTGATCCCGATGTGATCCATCCGTGTTCGGATTCCAAGGACCATTCGTAGGAATCCTCGATACTGCCGTTGTTGAGTATGTCGAACTGGTATGTTACGATCTCAGATGGTGAAGAGGTCTGTGGTGCAGGGGCTATCACTTCGACCTCCATGGTCATATTTTGTAAGAACTGTTGGGAATGAGTTGTATATCCATTTATCTGCTCCATTCCTCCGGAGTATAATGGGCCAACTAGAAGGAGCAATGCCAGGGCGATACAAAGGGATTTAGAACTCAACACATGCTTCATAGTGGTGACCCCTCTATTTAGTAACTTTTCCCCAATATCAATTAGAATATTATCGATACCCCCCTTTCAGCCAGGAAATAAATTACGGCCGCGATCCAAATCATGACCGAAAATTTCCCCAATGATATATATTTGTGCTCTCCTTTGATATGCCAGCATATGACCACTGAGGTAATAGCTTGGGAAAACACCATGATGAGCAGCAGATGGTAATATGAAGCGAGTTCCACGGGAGCTGTCCTTATAAAACCCATCTCGCTGATTACCCCTTCAAAACCTGCGGGCATCTCCACTCTCACGAACATATCATTGATCTCTTCCATGATGAGAAATACTATCACCAGGGTCAAGGTCAGGATCGCCATGACACCGTAGAGAACACTCTGCAGTGATTTTGCTCTCGTTATCTTTTTCTCCCTCAGGTCCCTTACCTTTATGAAATTATCAGAGATTATCGTTGCGGTCTCTTCCGGGTGTGCCCCGTGTTGGGATGCGGTCAGGAAGATGCTGCTGAACTCATTGATCAAAAAGCTCCCTGTTTCGCATCCGAAGTAACTCCAAGATGATTCTGAATCTATGTTCATCTTTAGTCTGCGGTAAAGTGCTCTTATGTTTTCCCTCAACTTCCCAAGATCGTGAAAGCGCAACTTGCCTACCCCTGTCACATGATCTCCCGTTTGGGCTGGTGTGTTACCTGCCAGGGACCGTATGAAGGAGGAAAAATTATAATCCCTCCGTATTATCTGATTTTCCTCCATGAACGCATAGATCCCCGGGACCATGAGGGGTGTTAATCCCACAGCAACCGTGGTGAGGATGGAGAGATTCGAGAAGAAGATGAGTAATGTGGTTACGAAGACGGACATCAACAAACAGATGATGAAGACCTGATCTAGAGTATCCATCATCTCGGATCTCAGATCTCCCTGGTACCATATGCGTGTTCGAGGGATCAGCTTCAGAAATACCCAACATGATATAAAGGACATGATCATGAACAGGAAAAAGGTCAGTGTGATGACTATCTCGCTGTTCACATCTATGACAAAGGGGACTATTATGGACAGGACCATGGCAAATAAGACCATGGTGATGCTGGCGATGTACAATTCCTGGAGGACGTCCAATCGGAAAAGCATATTCTCGTATTCGTTTGAATATGCACTCATGACTGTTTCCTGTTCATCTTTATAGAAATCTTTCGGACGTGTATGGGTTTCCAATGCATAGGCCAATCTCTCCAGGAAATCGGACAAAAGGTCGCTGGGCGTATTCTTGGCAACGATCCGGGAGGCTTCTGAGAGGGACATGTTCCATTGGTCCACCATCAGCTCTATCCTTTTCATCTCTGCCCCCAGCTCGTCGTACATCGCCATCTCACCGAATAGCTCTTTGAAGCCTCTTTCCGACACATCTGATGCTGAAAGTGCACCCAGGCGGGTTATGAAGAGATACATATCCTTATCAATTTTTTTCCCCCGTATCTCGTCCTTTATCACCGGATAGAGAAGTGCGGTAACGGTGATGAATATGGGGATCGTATAAAGTAAAAATATCAAGAAAGTATCCAGGAATAACCATGGATACAGTGAAGCAAGTATGATAGAAATGAATACTCCTGTCATGGCCAGGGGAACAACGGTGAGCAGTATGTATCTGGGTATTGATATGTTGAGATTTTTGTATGAATTTTCTACATCCACTGCTTTTCCCCCCTTTCTTCTATCTTTTCATCCAGCTTTGCCAGCATGTTGCTTTTCCCTCCGTAGCTGTAGCTTTTAAAGATATCTGCCACATCGTCGTGCTTGGTTATCCCGGCGTTGACGATCCTCTCCACTATCCTCGTTCGGTCATCCAGTTCATCGTATATTTTCTTTCTATCTGTAAGTCTGAGCTTGGGTGCGATGAGGTCTTCCAGTATGTAACTGTTGTTCATGCCCATGAACTCATGGGTATCTCTGACGGGGTCCCAATAGAATACCTGTCTGGTCTGTACCCCTCCTTTTTCTTTGAAATAACCCAACAGTTCAACCACCGAGCTGCACCTTCTCAGTATCTGGCCATTGTGATAAACGATCTGTTGAAATAAACACACGTTCAAATTATCCATGAATCGGATGGGGACGTTGATGGGGTCCCCGGTGAATCTTTGTATGAGTTTATCTATGGCGGATGCATGGAAGGTTGAAATCACCGGGTGACCTGTTTGGATGGCCTGGAACGCTGCTGAACCTTCTCTCCCCCTAACTTCACCTATGATTATGTAATCCGGCCTGGATCTCAGGGCGGTTTTTATCAGATCGAACAGTTCCACCCTTGCTCCTTCCGGACCGGTGTCCCTTGTGATCAACCTCTGCCACGTAGGCTGAGGTACGCTGACCTCGGGGGTGTCCTCCGCAGTGAATATCTTTTGATTGTAACCTATGAATGGGAGGAGAGAGTTCATGGTGGTGGTCTTGCCCGATGCGGTAACTCCGGAGACCACTATGCTCATCCCGAACTCCAGGCACAACCATAAGTAGGCTGCCATCTTTGGAGAAAGGGTATTCCAGGCGATTATCTGTGATATGGTTATGGGTTCACTGCTGAAGTTTCTGATGGTGAAACTCGGTCCGGATTTACTCACGTCTCTACTGTATACGATGTTCACCCTTGAACCCATGGGAAGTGCACCGTCAACGATGGGCTTACCTTCCGTTACATTTTTTCCCATGCGATTGCTCATCCTTCTCACGTAATTCTCCAGCCGCTCCTCGTTTTCAAAAGCGAGATCGGTTTCAAGAAGGCCAAAAACCACGTGTAAAACTTTTAAATTGCTCAAGGAGATGCAATGTATATCCTCTATGTAGGGATCATAGAGCAAAGGTTCCAAAAGATCATAACCCATTATCCTTTTTTTGAGGTGGTATTTGATCAAGGGAATATCCTTTGCCTCCACAGCCACTTTATCGTTACCCAGGGAGATCAATCTTTTTTTCGTCTGGGTCACATCATCGATGAGTTCGTACAACTTATCCTCGAATTCCTGGTCTTTTTCCGGTGTGGGTGAACGAGAGGCTTTCCGAAGGACCTTTCTTTTGATCATATACATTTTATCCCTCAGATCGTCCCCCAACGGTGGCTCCACCACGATATATCTTCCACCTTCTGTTCTATGTTTTATTATGTGAATGAACAATGGATCCGATATGGGGTAGATCACGTTCACTTCTGGCAGGGAAGCCATATCCCTTGACAGGTTTTCCAGGAATTCCGGCCTATCTCCTACCAGATTATCAAAGTATTCCGATAGGTGCGGGTTGTTTTCCAAAGATTCCTGAAATTTTGATTCCATTCATATCTCCTCATCAGGATATACTGGTTATATCTACCACGAATCCGGCATTCGGTTCGATCCTGTATTTTATCACATCTTTCATCCTTCCCCGAGCCGCAGTGAATCTTCTTATCTTGATCGTCCTCTCTATATCGCCTCCGATGGTTTCTTGGTCCAGTTGAAGATATATGTCCACAGCGGACATGTAGGGTACCAGGATATCATCCTCCACACCACTGGGATTCATCGTAAGTATCAATGTCTTGCCCTGATTGCACTTCTTTTTAAAGAACGAAAGAGCATCCAGGGGCAGTTTGTCTATGTAGTTATCATCCACAATGTCTGAAAATGTGTCTATGATGGTGATGTCCCTACTGTATAGCCCGTTTCCATCTATCAGCCTTGACAGCGACTCCTCTCTTTGAAAATGATTACCGATTAGGGGTTTCACAGGTACGAACTTCAATCTTTGATCGAATATGTAGTCACCTATCGGGTAATCCAGGGAGTTCATCTGGTTCATGAACGGCTTTGTGTTTGTCTCCGTGGAGACATAGGTCACGGTATAACCGTTCCTGAGCAAACCGTAGGTGAGCCGTTGACAGACCACACTTTTTCCGGTTCCGAACTTTCCGACTATGAGCATGATGGTGCCTACGGGTATCCCTCCCCCCAGGGAATCGGACAGTGTGTCCGTGGAAAGCCCGAAATCATAGTATGTTTGCTTACTCTTCAGGACCACATCAATCACCTTCCGGATTAAAATGGAATTCAAAAGTGTCTTGCCCTCTACCCATTATATTCCCTCCGTAAATTCCCTGCACCTCGATCCACACGTAATGATCCCGACCTATCTGGAGTGTGGATGAGGATACTCTCATCTCGGCTACCGTTCCCGATGTCCACTGGCTGTTGTTACCCAATATCGTGACCTGGTTTTCATCCAGGTACAACGCTTCTCCGCTCACACTCATGAGTATTTGAGAGGTATCCAACCTGTAACTACCAGTATTTTTCACGTATAGGGTGATCTCATTAGTGTTTTCATTATATGGTACCATTGCCGGGTCGTTGATTATCTCGATGTCAACGTAGTAGTTCGCCGCACGTTGTCTTGCACTGTTTCTCATACCCGCCGAATAATCATAGGCGATGCCAACGAAAACCGCTACCAGGGATATGGTGACCACAACGGTGATGGCGAACCATATCATCTCACTTGCACTCCTGTCTGCCATCCAAATCAGCCCCCTGATACAAAGTAGGCGCCAGTACCAAACTCGTTTACCACTACGATTCTAACGGTTTCCTGGGAAGGTATTTCTTCCAAGGTCACCGTGAGTACCTGTCCCGGATTCCACAATCGGGTGTTGTTGATACCATCTACTGCCATGGAGTTTATCTTATGGCTCTGATAATGCCCATCCATCAATACCTCTATATCACTTGTTTTCAGCGTTACTCCTCCTGTGTTGACCACATCTATCACCACGGTTTCCTCTTCATGCACCACTCCTGAAATCCGCATATCCGCTTTGCTTCTTGCATCCTGCGTTTCAATCCAATCCAATCTTGCTTCCATCTCCAGTTCCTGAGATTGCTCTATGGCGGGATATATGGTTCCGAATACGAGGAAAAAACCTATCAACACTATGGCCGCTGCCGCGGATACACTCAGCCCCATCTTTATCATTCACCTCCCATGGTGTCCTGTTTATCATAGGTGGCATTTTTATCATGGATCGCTCTTATGAACTTTAGGGATGTTTTATGGTCCTCAGGGGTAAGCCTCCAATCGGTATCTGCAGGATCAACCTCGCCGTTCTCGCTTATAACAACATCTCCGTTATCCGTGGTATCACCTTTGATCCCCCTTGAATAGGAAAGTATATTTTCCTTCAGGGAATCTTCGATCCAGCCTAGCTCCCGATAGTATTCCAAAATATCAGATAGGTTCCTCCCGGCTTTTTTTACCAGAAAATCTATCCAATCCAGAAGGGCATCCATATTGTATATTTCGATCTTGGAAGGTTCTTTTTCCGTGGATGCTTCTTTCTCTGGCGGGGACGATTGGGGTTTACCCATGTCCAAGAATGGACTGACATCCGATGAAAGAA
>SLLU01000036.1 GCA_007133925.1 Candidatus Halarchaeoplasma halalkaliphilum
ATTATATACCACCAACCCCCTTTATTCACGGTGGAATTGTCATGAAGGGTTCACTAGGAAATGCTGGAAAATTGATGATGCTGGTCCTATGCATGCTTATATTAGTTTCATCTTTTCCCAGGGTTCAGGGGAGCACAGATGTCCCTGAATTGAGGGCAACCCTGCAGGATGAAGGGATTCTCCTGGACTGGAACGCACCCATAAAGAGTGGCGTTACAGGTTACGTGATTTACAGGGGTTTCGGGGAGGATCAGAGACATTTATACATGGAATTTAAGAGCGATGTCACCAGCCACACCGATACGGATGTAGAGGAAGGCCGTACTTACTATTACTGGATAACCGCTCTTTTCGGTAGTACCGAATCCCCTTGCTCACCCGCAGAAACGGTGACCTTTGGGGAGCGGAACATCCCAACACCACCCCGAGATCTGAAGGTTCATCCTGGAGATTCCACAGTGGTATTGACGTGGGAATCGCCCCTTGACAACGGGAACCGGCAGATAACCAATTACAGGATATTTCGCTCTAAAGATGGGGGTGAATATCAGCAAGTGTTCACATCGGGAACCGTGTTGGAATACCGGGACACCAGCCTTCAGAACGGAGTTTCTTACAGGTACATGGTGAAGGCGAAGAACATAGTGGGCATGAGCGAAGGGGTGGAATCCCGTGAGGTAAAGCCCAGCGAGAATCTGGAAGTACCGGGAACCCCCAGGAACGTGAGGTGTTTTTCAGGTAAGGATTTCGTCCAGCTCATTTGGGACGAGCCCGAGGATGACGGTGGAACCCCAGCGTTCCTCTATAACGTGTACAGGGATGGAGAATTTCTCGTGGACGTAAGGGAGCGATACTATGTGGATGAAGATGTATTTTCCAGTGCCATCTACTCGGTGAGGGCTGTGAACGCCGTGGGAGAGGGAAAGGAATCCATATCGGTGAACGGCGAGGTCTCGGGTATCGTACCGGAAACCACCATATCATTGGAACACAGTGTGAGAGATGGCTCCATACGACTGAAATGGGATGAAGTGGGTCAAGCCACAGGCTTCATAATATATCGGGGCGTTGACCCTGAGAACCTTTATCCCTACCACATGACTGAGAAAAACGATTTCACCGATAGTGACACAGAAGTTGATCGTAGGTACTACTACCGTGTTGCTGCCCTTGAAGACAGGGCATTAGTGGATGGATCCGAAGTCATCGGGGTAACCAGTTTGGAGGTATCCCGGGATGACAGCTCCTTGGACCTATCACGCATATTGAACATACTGTTGATCAGTTTAGTGATAGGCGGTGTGGCGGCGGCGATCTTGTTTTTTGTACACCGCAGAAAGCCCAAAGGACCTCAGGAACCAATCGTGTGAAAAAAATCACTCGAACAGCAATCTAGCACCCCATACCAGGGTGAAATGCATCATGGGGATCGTACCTATGAATTGTATGGTGGCTACCTCAAATGAATCAACTATTGAGTAAACCAGCATTGCGACACAACCGGCGAATATCAACGCAGATATGATGAAAACACCCCATATGGGTTCGGACCAATCCAGTAATTGGTCGATGGCTATGAGGATCATGCCCAGGAAGGAAAGGGCAAAGAATGCGATCGCCACGTATTGATGAGGGCCGGAACCACGGGGGAATATACCCACCAGTAAAAGAAATATCATGCCGGCCATGAACGATGATACCCCTCCGATACCCACCCTTGTTTCTATCAGTCGGAATATAGCCATTGCGAAAAGAAAACCCACTATGCCCGCAAGTACCAAACCAACGTTGAATATGTTACCGTAGGTTGCATCGGATCCACCCAGGTGACTGAGGGGATTATCGGACCAACTGAACCAACTGCGGTTGACCAGTACGGCTATTCCGATTGAGAGATATGCTATGATTGGAGCGATAATTCCGCAGACTCCGCCGAATTCTTCGGGTACCAGATCTTCTATGTCCATAAGGTCCATGATAGTTCCTCCCGGTGTAACGGGTGAATACCCCATAGGAACTTGAGGGATATAAACCTTATCAGGAATGTGTTAAATTTTTTATACGGTACCTCCATTGCACCCCCATGACAAGATTGTATCTTGTTCGTCACGGTGAAACCCTTTGGAACATCCAGGGGAGAATGCAGGGTCGTTGCGATTCCCCTCTCACCGAAGAGGGGATACTTGAGGTAAAGAATTTAAGGGATAAATTGAAAGAAGTGCACTTCGCGGCGGTGTACTCCAGCACAGCCGGTAGGGCCCTGCGTACCGCGGAGTTGATCTTGAGGGGAAGGGATGTGGAGATCATAGAATCACCGGATCTGCGGGAGATAGATTTGGGGAGCTGGGAAGGGAGGAAGTTCGACGACATAGACATGGAATCCCCCGATAATTTCAGGAGGTTCTGGGAGGACCCCCAGAGGTTCGTACCCCAGGGTGGGGAGAGTGCCGAAGAACTACTGGAAAGGGGAACGAGGGTTATACGGAAGATCATTAACCAACATCCCGGAGAAAAGGTCCTGGTGGTATCCCATTACTGCATCCTCAAGGCCATACTCATACATCTTCAGGGACGGCCACTGAAGGAGTTGTGGGATCACCCGGAACTGGCACCGGCGAGTTTGACTGTTTACGATACCGACACTGGAGAACTGACCCTGACCAGCACCCGGTAACCTAATATTGTCGGGAAAGATATCTTGTAGCGATGTATCATCTTGAATGCAAATGTCACCTTAAAAAGGACGAAAGGTTCGTGATGAGTGAAGGTAGGGCAAGATTGCTGGAACTCATAGATCAGAACGGTTCCATAAGCGATTCTGCAAGGGAACTTGGCATGTCTTACAGGCATGCCTGGGGGATCTTGAAAAAGATGAATGAAGCATCGGGTTCGGATGTTGTCGAAACCCACCGGGGCGGAAGGGACGGAGGGGGGTCGGTGCTCACCTCCGAGGGAAGGGCACTATTGGACACCTACAACAGTTTGAAAAGAGAACACCAGGGGACCGTTTACCGTAAACCCTCCCTGACCGTTGACGGCATATTGGTGGAGGGTGAGAAGATATTATTGATAGTTCGAAAGAACGATCCTTTTAGAGGAAGATATGCCCTACCGGGTGGTTTTGTGGATTACGGAGAGACCGTTGAGGAGGCCATGGTAAGAGAGATGAAAGAGGAAACCGGGTTGGACTGTGTGGTGGAGTCCCTCCTTGGGGTATATTCGGATCCGGACAGGGATCCCAGGGGTCATACCGTATCGACAGTGTTCACACTGAAGCGTATCGGAGGTGAGTTGGCAGCTTCTACGGATGCCCTGGAAGCAGGTTTCTTCACCCTCGGGAACCTACCCAAACTGGCCTTCGACCATGTAAAGATAGTTAGAGATTTTCTAGATCTTGCGGGTGATCAAGCGGTAACGGACATTGGTCCCCTTTAAGGTACGCACGATCTTTTTCACCAGATCGCTGTACTCCGCTGGGGTATTGTATTCTTTAACCAAATCGTAATCGCCGACCACCGGTTCGAACCCTAGGTCCCTCATGTTCCTTACGATCACCAAGGGGTCACTGCCCTCGCTGTGGAAATACAGTTCTAAATATAGTTTCATATCGTGATTCCATACTCTATCTTTTATTTAGATGTTACGGCGGTCACTTGAGGTTTCCGGGTTACGAGCCTGTATCGGGCCCGGGTACCTTTCAGAACCCGGGATACTTCCTTTACTATCTCCCGATATTCCGCCGGAGTACCATACTCTTTGACCAGATCGTAATCTCCCACCACCGGTTCAAAGCCGATTTCCCTGAGCTTTTTCCCTATGGCGATAGGGTCATCACCCTCGCTGAAGAAGTAGAATTCTATGTACAGTTTCATGTTCCATGTGAACTTCGTACCTTTTATTTAGAAATTTTGGTGGCAAGTTTTATAGACCCATCACGTATTGGTCCGTTCAGATGGTAAAAAAGGTTCATAGGGATATAGCCAGGAGACGTATGGACAACCTGTTCGATCTGGCCGCGGAGGCATCCCTCTCGGGCAGCATGGACAGGGCCCACAGGTATGCATCACTGGCAAGGAGGATAGGTATGAGGTACAATCTCTCCCTGCGATCTCACCAGAAAAGAAGGATGTGCAGGAACTGTTATTCCTACCTGCACCCTTCGGTTAACTGCAGGATCAGGCTCAAAGAAGGGAAACTAATAACACTCTGCGCCGAGTGCGGTAACATGAACCGATATGTTTACGAAAGGAGAAGATGAATATGGATGATAAAAAGGCGAAGATCATGGGACAGGGACTTACACCCACACTGCAGGTCGGAAAGGACGGCATCTCACCGGAGATGATAAAGGAAATCAACAAGCAGGTGGAAGATAAGAAGCTGATCAAGATAAAGGTCCTTCGAAACAGCCCATACTCAAAGACAGCGGAGGCCGCTGAAATCATCAACGAGTCCTGCAAAGCCAGGGTTGTTGAGGTCCGGGGGAGGACTGTTTTGCTCTCCAGGAGATGAGTTATCAGTACATCGGTATGATCCTCATGTCCACACCCACATGGGTCTTCGTGGCGGAGTAGGTCCGGACTTCCCGGATATCCAGGACCTCCATGTTATAGCCCCTTTCTCCAGCCACACACTTCAATTCTTCCGTCATTGATTCCGTATCATCATCGTTTATCATCTCGTAGTAGTGTATGAAACCCCCGTCGGGTTTGATGCACGAGAGTGCGGCGGTGAAAAAATCACGGGCGGAATGGGGGAGGTTCATTATGACCCGATCCACCTTGAGGTCCACATCCCGGGCGTCCCCCTGGATGGTCTCCACCACATCCTCAACCTTGTTCCTGCGGACGTTCTCCCTCAAGAGAGCGACGGCCTCCGGATTCAGGTCCACGGCGTACACTTTTTGGACTTCTGTGTTCCTGGATATCAGTATGCTGTAAGGGCCCACACCGGCGAACATATCCAGAACTGTCTCCCCAGGGGAAACCTGCTGCACCACCCTCCAGCGCTCTGTGGCCAGGCGGGGTGAGAAGTAAGCCTTGGAAAGGTCCACAACGAACTCCGCACCGTGCTCCCTGTGGACCGTGCGGGTCCTCTCTTCTCCAGCCAGATGGACCACGTGCCTCACCCTCAGATCGCCCTCTACCCCGCTGTCTTCCAAGGCCACCTTTACGCTACTGTGGACTCTTAAAAGTGCTTCTCCCAGTTCCCTCCCGTATCCCTCCAGGGCCTCGGGTACCTTTATCACTGCGATATCACCCACTATCTCATAGCTGGACGGAATCTCATCCTTCATCTCTTCCGGCAGGTCCAGCACATCCATGAGCGATCTCGCAGGCGATTCAACCCGTTCCATCTCCCTCTCCACCACGGGATACCCCATACTGACATCCTCCAATATGGGCAAAAGCAAACAACCGTTCTCGGACCTTATCTTGTGTTCCTTTGAAAGCATGGACAGGCGCAAAAGTTTTAACCGCACCTCTTCTCCTTCGCCCTTAGGAACCTTGAGACATTTCATACGCAGGAGTGATTACCTTGGGAGAATTAATATTCATCGGTATGGGGATCTACGACGAGAAGGACATCAGTGTCAGGGGAAAGGAGGAGTTGAAGGAAGCTGACGCGGTGTACTGCGAGTTCTACACATGCAGCCTTGCAGGTTCCAGCATATCGAATATAGAAAGAGAATACGGTGTACGTGTGACCGTCCTGAACAGGGACCAGGTGGAGAGGGAGGAGATACCCCTGAAGGAGGCCATACACAAAAAAGTGGTTTTCTTGACCGCCGGAGACCCCATGGCCGCTACCACGCATGTGGACCTACGGCTGAGGGCGGAGGCAAAGGGTATAAAGACCCGTTTGATACATTCTTCTTCCATATTCTCCGCCGCACCATCCCTGATAGGTGTTCAGCACTACAAGTTCGGAAAGGCGGTCACATTGCCTTTTTCCAGTGATCGGGAGTATCCCGTCAGCCCGTACAAAGGTATAAAGGGCAACCTGGAACGGGGACTGCACACCCTTGTACTCCTGGATATTAACGGGGAGGAACAAAAATTCATGACCGTGAACCAGGGTGTGGAGGTACTGCTGGCCCTGGAGGAAAAAATGGGTGAAGGAGTCATCACCGACAGTACGGTTATGGCAGGCCTGGCACGGGTGGGTTCCCGGGAACCGGAGGTCAAGGCTGGATACCCCAGAGATGTTCTCGAGCACGATTTCGGAGAAGGTCTCCACTGCATCATCGTCCTGGGGGAGCTGCACTTCATGGAGATAGACTCCCTTATAGCCCTGGCCCGTGCTCCCCAGGAGATCGCCCGGGATGATTAAGACTGAGATATCTTCTTCTTACGGATGAACAACGATAGAAGTAACGCTGTCCTCCTGTTAGAAGTAACACAGATGTACACAAACTATAAGGGAACCCTGCTTCGAAGGAACGTTTATATATCCCGCACGTATCGATTTTCCGCTGTTTGCCGGGCACCCGTGAACCAAGATGCTGACCATCTACACCTGACCCCGGTTTGAAATGAATTTTAGGGGACCCGCCCATGAAAGAAAAACCCTTCGAACCATTGGATATGGACAAAGCTCTGACGGAGAACGAACTGGATGTACTCAGATTCTGGAAGGAAAACTATATCGCTGAAAGATCAAGGAGTCCGGAGAGGGAAAAGAAATTCGGCTTCACCGAGGGACCTCCCACGGCCAACGGTCTGCCCCACATAGGTCATGTGCTAACCAGGGTCGTCAAGGACGTCTATCTGAGGTACAAGACCATGGAGGGTTACCAGATCGTACCCAACATAGCCGGTTGGGACACCCACGGTCTGCCCGTGGAGATAGAGGTGGAGAAGGAGCTGGGTATAGATTCCAAGGAGGAGATTCTGGAGTATGGTATGGACAAGTTCAACCGGATGTGCAAGGAGAGCGTTTTCCGGTACGAGAAAGAATGGAGGGAGATGAGCGAGAGGATCGGGTTCTGGATAGATTACGATAACGCCTACATAACCATGGACGATGAGTACATAGAGAGCGTTTGGTGGAGTCTCAAAGAGATCTGGAAGATGGGGCTCCTGGAGGAGGGGCACAAGGTTATACCCTACTGCCCCAGATGCGGCACGCCATTGTCCAGCCACGAGGTGGCCCAGGGTTGGAAACATGCCAGGGATCCGTCCATTTACGTCCGCTTCAGGCTGAAGGACGAGGACGCCTACCTCCTGGCATGGACCACTACCCCATGGACCCTCATATCCAACCTTCTGCTCACCGTTGGCAGGGACCTGGACTACGCCCTTGTGGAGTACCAGGGAGAGAAGTATTACATGGCGGAGGCCCTTGTCAGTGAAGTATTCGAGGACGCTGAGATATTAAAGAGTGTAAAGGGAGAGGAACTGCTGGGAAGAGACTACGAGCCTCTGTTCCCCTACGTATCACCACCGGGAAAGAGCCACTACGTCACCCACGGGGATTTCGTGAGCCTGGAGGACGGAACGGGAATAGTTCACATCGCCCCGGCCTTTGGTGAGGAAGACAGCATGCTTTGCCAGGAAGAGGGCGTGGGCATGGTCAACCCCGTTGACGGGAACGGCAGGTTCACCCAGGAGGTCACGGATTACGCGGGCATGTTCGTGAAGGACGCCGACGGAAAGATAATGACGGACCTCCACGAGAGGGGTGACCTGATCAAGAGGGGTTCCATCAAGCACACCTACCCCTTCTGCTGGAGGTGTGATTCACCCCTGCTTTACTATGCCCTGGAGAGCTGGTTCATACGCACGTCGAAGAAGAAGCACTTGCTTATAGAGAACAATAACGAAGTCCTGTGGAAGCCCGAACACCTGAAGCACGGTAGATTCGGTAACTTCCTGGACGAATTAAAGGATTGGTCCCTGAGCCGTAACCGATTCTGGGGGACCCCCCTGCCCATATGGATCTGCCAGGAAGGGCATCAGCACTGCATAGGCAGCAAAAAAGAGCTGGAGGAGATGGCAACGGAACCCCTGCCGGAGGATTTCGAACTCCACCGACCCTGGGTGGACAATGTGAAGATAGAGTGTCCGGAGTGTAAAGGCATCATGACCAGGGTGGAATACGTCATAGACTGTTGGTACGACAGCGGCAGCGCCCCCTTCGCCCAGTTCCATTATCCCTTCGAGAATCGGGAAAGGTTCGAAGAGGCTTTTCCTATCGATTTCATCACCGAGGCCCTGGATCAGACCAGGGGTTGGTTCTACAGTTTACTGGCCATAAGCTCCCTCGTCCACCGTAAACCGGCCTACATGAGCTGCCTCACATTGGGGCTCATACTGGACGAGGACGGAGAGAAGATGAGCAAGAGCAAGGGCAATGCGGTAAATCCCACGGAGGCCATCCATGAACTGGGGGCAGACGCCATAAGACTGTACTTCCTCAGTCTCCCGGTGTGGAGGTCCTCACGATTCAGCCATGAACTTGTCAGGGAGAAGATCAGCAAGACCCTGAACACACTGACCAACGTGGTATCCTTCTTCATAAGCAACGCCAACATAGACGGGTTCGTGCCCGGGGAGTTCCAGGCAGATGATAACCTGGACCGGTGGCTGCTCTCCAAGAGTCAAACTCTCATAAAGGATGTTAAGATACACCTGGACGAACTGGAGGTCCACAGGGCCACCAGGGCCATAGAGGCCTTCGTTGACGATCTGAGCAACTGGTATCTCCGGAGGAGCCGCAGGCGGTTCTGGGAGGGATGTCAAGAGGACAAGATGAGTGCTTACAACACCCTTTATTCCGCCCTTAGGGATCTGACCACCGTAATGGCACCCTTCACCCCCTTCATCACCGAGAGGATCTATCAGTCATTATTCAGGGACAAGGATTTCACGGAAGAATCCGTACACCTGCTCCCGTACCCCGAATACTGTGGTTCCGTAGTGGATGAAGAGTTGGAGGAGAAGATGGCTTGGGTGATACAGGTTGCGGAGCTGGGCAGGAACGCCAGGCAGAAGAGCAACATAAAGCTCAGGCAGCCTCTCAGTGAGATCTACGTTGTAACCGATGACGAGAGTAAACAAAGAGGAATAATCGAATTCGCCCATGTGCTCAGGGACGAGCTCAACGTGAAGGAACTGGAGGTGAAGATGAACAAGGATGATTTCATGAAGTGCACCGTGAGCCCCAATTTCTCCTCCCTGGGCCCAAAGTTCAAGGGCGATGCCGGTAAAGTGGCGGCAGCCATAGAGAACTGCGACCAAGAGTATATACTGGAAAACATGGACGGTGAGTTCCGGATAGACGGGTACGTACTGGATGCCGAAGACATAAAGGTGGAAAAGGAGTTTAAGGAGGGATTGAGCGTCAGCGGTAACGGGGAACTGGAGGTATTCGTAAATACCAACATTAGCCAGGAGCTGCTCTTGGAAGGAATCGCCAGGGACGTGGTAAGGAGGATACAGACCATGAGAAAGGATATGGACCTTGGATATACACAAAGGATCCACACCAGGTACCAGGGTGATCAAGAGATCATAGAGGCGGTGGAGGTCATGAAGGAATACATCTCAAGGGAGACCCTCTCTGAAACACTGGAAGAAGGTGGTGGAGAGGGTTACGAAAAGAGCTGGGATATAGACGGAAACCACATCACCATATGGTTGGAGGCCATAGGGGATAAATAATTAAACCTCCGGCTAGATGAAGGGGTATCATGGAAGAAAAGGAACTGGTTGTGAAGAAAAGAAATTGCCTGTTCAGGTTCCCTGAAGATATGCAATACAGGGATCTGGCACCGGTATTCCCGGAGCTCCTGGATTTCTTCATGAGGATATCGGACCAGTATCCCGAAGACAGCGGTGAGGAGTACATGGAAACCCTTATCCGTCTTAACCTGAAGGATCTTGTAGCCAACAACAAACCCATGGGTCACAACCGGGAGGCACGCTACCGCATGATATTCCCCCGGGATACGGATCGTGTGGAGTTCTTCGTTTATCCCAGGATATCCGAGGAAGAATCTAAGATAGATCATATCGTAAAGCAACTCAGCGAGTTCTTCAAGGAAAGGGATATGGAACACGAGCTGGTGTGGGACCAGATGCGTTCACTCATGAAGGAACAAAAGAAAAAGTGACTGCTTAAAAAAAGTCCTTACATGCTGCGGAGAGGTCCTCCGCAGGGGTGAATTGAAATTCATCGGGAAGGCATTTTTTGTATCCGGGATAGTTGAACCTCTTGTCCATGAGCACTATGAGTGCCCTGTCGTCCTTGGAGCGTATTGACCGTCCTGCGGCCTGGAGAACACGGTTCATGGCAGGATATATGCTCACGTATTCATAACCCTTCTGTTTCCCGAATTTTGCCGTGTAATAATCCTGTAAGGCATTGAGTTCCAACGAAGGGGGCGGAAAGGGTATCCCTACCACTATCACCGAGGACAATATGTTATCCCTGTAATCCACACCCTCCGAGAGGCTGCCTCCCTGGACACCCAACAACAGTTGGTCGTTGTTCCTCCGCAGATTATCCACCATCATCTCCTTACCCTTCTTTCCCAACCTCTTTTCCTCCATCATGATGCGCTTCTTGCAATGAACCCGTTCAAGTCGATCGGTGATCTTGTTCATGAGCAAATAGGACGGGAAGAAGCAGGCCACGTTACCGGGTGTGGAATTGCACACATCAGCGATGGCGTTGGCGTAGGCCTGGTACATGGAAACTCCCCTATCTTTGTAGGATGTTGAAAGGTTCTTCACGCTCACCACCCTTCTGTTTTCCCGGGGAAAGGGAGATTCATAGGCCCTGATGACGGGATCCTCTATGCCGAGAAGGTCCCCGTACATCTCCCCGGGATGCAGGGTCCCGCTCATGAGCACACCCCCGGGTATCTCCTTGAACACATCCCTGCATAGGTATGCGGGATCCAGCAGGCTGACCCGTACCGAGGGGGGATCCGGTTCGAAACATCTGAAAACCTCCTTGCCCTCCATGTTCCACCGTACCAGGAACGAAACCAGATGCAGAGGTGCCGTTGCCGCCGGGTCTTTCACCATGATTTCCACCGCAGTTTCGCTGAGATCCCCCATGAGATCTTCCACATCCTCGTACCTTCCGAAGCCGCCCCGGAGTGCCTTGTCCATCATATCGTCGAAGAAGGACTTGTCCACAATCTTGGTGTCCTCCTGCACCTTACCAAGCTCGCTTCCCAGCCTTTTCACCACCCCGGCCATCTCTCCGTTCACCCCTTCCAGGAGCGAGAAGGCCTCCCCGAGAACGGGCAGAGATATCTTCTCGTTCAGGTGGGACCGTATCCTGTCCGGAAGATTATGGGCTTCATCCACAACGAGATAAATATCGTCCAGGGAGGTGTCAGTATTTTTCAGTACGGTATCCCGTATATCCGAGAATATGTAGTTGTAATCACACACCAGCACTTGGGTATCCTTTGCAGCCTCCAGTGCGGTCTTATGGGGACAGAGATTGTTGTTCACGCATTCCCTCACAAGTTCTTCCACGTGCAAGGGATGTTTCCTCAGCTCTTCGGCCAAGGATTCCATCCTGGGACCGTAAGTACCACATCTCGATCTGCCCACCTGATTGCAAAATTTCTCGAAGGCCGCATAGGGCAGTGTTGAGGATTCCTCCAGGGGACACATGTGCTGCTTGGATATCACGTCCACCCCGGATACATCCTTACGTATATCCCGCAGGGTCTCTATGGCCATCCTGTG
>SLLU01000147.1 GCA_007133925.1 Candidatus Halarchaeoplasma halalkaliphilum
AACAGTATTATTCCCACTACAAGCAATGCGATCCAGACTATCATTTTTTATCACTCTCGTTTATTTCTTTTACCCAAACCACTACACCTTCGCTCCGTGTTACCACTACTTTCTTACCTTCGGGTACGACCTCTTCGGAGCATGCACTCCATATCTGGTTCCTCAATTTTACTTTGCCAGACATGTCATCCGGAACCACCGTGACCATTACCTTGCCCACATCACCCACAAGGGAAGTACCCATGGTGGTTGTTGGAAGGCTGGGAGGTGATACCTTCTGGTAGAACTTCATGGAAAGTATCATCATGGGGATGACCACCACTGCCACGATCAGAGGTGTCCACCATGTGAACAGTATACCGGGATACACAACAGAGATGATCCCCAGTACAAATAGAACACCTGCTGGAATCGCGATGAAGAACCCAGGTTCCATTGCCTCGAATATGAACAGAACTATACCCAGTATGATGAGGATTAGCCCCACGCTTATTGTCATGTATCCCGGGATATGAATTTAAACTATTTTAACTTTCCCCCTCAAAAAACCGAAGTCCCGTGGCATCCCTCTGCACCTTGAAAATTTTCTGGATGCCCACCGAAGCCGCATCAAGCATGGCCTCGTGCTGTTCCCGTGAAAAAACATGTCCTTCGGCGGAACTCTGTACCTCTATGTAATTCCCATCGGTATCCATGACCACGTTCATATCCACGTCGGCAACGGAATCTTCCTTGTAACACATGTCAACCAGTACGTTCCCTTTGGAAAGGCCAACACTAGTGGCGGCCACCTGGCCTACCACTGGTGAATCGCTGACCACAGCATTCTCCAAGAGCTTTTGACCTGCCAGGAACAGGGCAACCCAGGAACCGGTTATGGATGCGGTCCTGGTACCACCGTCAGCCTGTATCACATCGCAGTCCACCCATAGAGTCCGGGGTCCCAGTATCTCAAGGTCCAGGGAAGCACGGAGGGCACGACCTATGAGCCTCTGTATCTCCTGGGTCCTTCCGCGAACACCTTTGGTTTCTCTGTCTATACGGGAGTCACCGCTCCCCGGGAGCATACCGTAACGGGCGGTGAGCCATCCCTTCTTGGACGGATCGCTCTCCAACCATGAAGGAACCGCTTCCTCGCACATCACGGTGCAGATGACCTTTGTCTTCCCCGTTTCTATGAGTACCGACCCCAGGGGGTTTTCCAGAAAATTTTTAGTGATCTTCGTCTCACGTATCTCCAGTGGATTCCTGTTTTTTCTATGCATGGGTAAAACCTCGGTTTATAGGGAAGTTACGGGGTGCAATATATATCTTGGGCATTTTGGTGAAAAAAATTATTATCCCACATCCCTTGTGTAACCTCCATGGAACCCTTAAAGAAAAAAGAGCTGATCGCACAGGGGGCCGAGGCCAACATACGAAGAGGGGAATGGAAAGGTCGTGAGCTGATCATAAAGGAACGGGTGGCCAAGGGATATCGACTTCCGGAACTTGACCAGGAACTGCGCCGAGCCAGGACAAAAAAGGAGGCCCGCCTTATAAGTGAGGCAAAGAAAGCAGGGGTCCCCACACCCATAATTTTCGATGTTATCCAGGAAGAGCACACCATAGTGATGCAGTGGTTCCCGGGTCACAGGGTTATGGAGTGCATAGAACAGGGTATGGGGGTGGATATGGCCCTCATAGGTGAATTCATTGGCAAGCTTCATGGTGCAAACCTCAGTCACGGGGATCTCACAACATCCAACATACTGTATCATCCGGCCGACCAGGAATACTGCTTCATAGATTTCAGCCTGGGAGAGTTCCAGGTGGACCTGGAAGAAAAGGGGGTGGACCTGCACCTTTTGAAGGAGGCACTGGTCAGCGTGCACGAGAACGCCCTGGAGCTCTACGAACAGGTGTTGGAAGGATATCTGAGGACCTATCCCGAGGGGGAGGAAGTGATCCGGCGGACAAAGGAGATAGAATCAAGAGGTAGATATCAATGAGGGAACTGAACCTGATCACATCAAACCCGGGCAAGTTGAGGGAGTACCGGGAACTCCTCTCCGAAAGATTCAACGTGAAAATGAAGCCCCTTGAGTATCATGAGATACAGGCGGATACACTGGAAGAAGTGGTATGTCACGCTCTGGAAACCCTCCGGGAATATGCGCCGGTGATAATCGACGACAGCGGGCTTTTCATAGATGCCCTTAAGGGATTTCCAGGGGTGTACTCAGCATACGTCATGGACACCCTTGGGTGTGACGGGATATTGAAGCTCATGGACCAAGAAAAAAATCGAAAAGCCCATTTCAGATGCGTAGTAGGGCTCCTGGATGAGGAAATCAAAATATTCACGGGCGACTGCCCTGGAGAAATCGTCAGATCTAAAAGGGGAACCGGAGGTTTCGGTTACGACCCCATATTCGTTCCCTCAGGTTACGATCATACCTTCGCTCAGATGAGCATTCAGGATAAGAACCTTGTAAGTCATCGGGGACGGGCCATGAGGGCCCTGATAAAGCACATGGAACTATCCTTCACTCGGATATGACCCTGGTCACCTGAAGGCGATTACCGTCGTACAGCAGGGTGAAGAATGAGGTGTTGTGCTTTGTGGCCCTCATCTTATCTATGGACAGGTATCTACGGCTTTCCACTCTACCCACCCTTTCCTTGGTAAGGTAAATGATCCCATCGGCCAGGAACTCCTCTTCCCTGAGGGTCTCGTCGGTCAGGGGTTTTTCCACTATGAGCAATGATGTCATGTTTTCAAAGCTCCGAAGCCACTCGAACAGGTGGAACAGGTCATCCCTGCGATTTTTCATCTGCGTTATCAGCTCCAATGTGGTTAGTGAATCCACCACCAATAGTTCATACTTGGTGGCGCTCTTTATGTTCTCCACGTAGTTTTTGAATACCTTCATCCAGTCCTCGGAAGATTTCTTGGTTTCCCGGAGATAACCTATGTCCACTATGGTGATCTTGTCCTTCACATATTTGTGGGGCATGTTCA
>SLLU01000114.1 GCA_007133925.1 Candidatus Halarchaeoplasma halalkaliphilum
AACAGTATTATTCCCACTACAAGCAATGCGATCCAGACTATCATTTTTTATCACTCTCGTTTATTTCTTTTACCCAAACCACTACACCTTCGCTCCGTGTTACCACTACTTTCTTACCTTCCGGTATCACTTCTTCGGAGGATGCGCTCCATATCTGGTTCCTCAATTTCACCTTGCCGGATATGTCATCGGGAACCACCGTGACCATTACCTTGCCCACATCACCCACAAGGGAAGTCCCCATGGTGGTGGTTGGCAGGCTGGGAGGTGATACCTTCTGGTAGAACTTCATGGAGAGTATCATCAGGGGGATGACCACAACTGCTACGATCATAGGCGTCCACCATGTGAACAGTATACCCGGATAAACTACCGAGATGATCCCGAGTACGAATAGTACGCCTGCTGGTATGGCGATAAAGAACCCGGGTTCCATTGCTTCCATGATGAACAGAACTATACCCAGTATGATGAGGATCAGCCCCATGCTTATTGTCATGTATCAGGGTAAATGAATTTAAACTATTTTAACTTTACCCAAAAAACCGTAAGCCCGCTGCATCCCTCTGCACCTTGAAAAGCTCCCGTATACCCTCCGAAGCCGCATCAAGCATGGCTTCGTGCTGTTCCCGTGTAAAAACATGTCCTTCGGCGGAGCTCTGCACCTCTATGTAGTTGCCATCTGAATCCATGACCACGTTCATGTCCACGTCGGCAACTGAATCCTCCTTGTAACACATGTCAACCAGTATGTTCCCTTTGGAAAGACCAACACTAGTGGCTGCCACCTGGCCTACCACTGGCGAATCGCTGACCACAGCATTCTCTAAAAGCTTTTGACCTGCCAGGAACAGGGCTACCCAGGAACCTGTAATTGATGCGGTCCTGGTACCACCGTCGGCCTGGATCACATCGCAGTCCACCCATAGAGTCCGGGGTCCCAGTATCTCAAGGTCCAGGGAAGCACGGAGGGCACGGCCTATGAGCCTCTGTATCTCCTGGGTCCTTCCGCGAACACCTTTGGTTTCTCTGTCTATACGGGAGTCTCCGCTACCGGGGAGCATACCGTAACGGGCGGTGAGCCATCCCTTCTTGGACGGATCGCTCTCCAACCATGAAGGAACCGCTTCCTCGCACATCACGGTGCAGATGACCTTCGTCTTTCCCGTTTCTATGAGTACCGAGCCCAGGGGATTTTCCAGAAAATTCTTTGTGATCTTCGTCTCACGTATCTCCAGTGGATTCCTGTTTTTTCTGTTCATGGGTAAAACCTCGTTTCATAGGGAAGTTCCGGGGTGCAATATATATCTTGGCCATTTTGGTGAAAAAAATTATTATCCCACATCCCTTGTGTAACCTCCATGGAACCCTTAAAGAAAAAAGAGCTGATCGCACGGGGGGCCGAGGCCAACATACGGAGAGGGGAATGGAAAGGTCGTGAGCTGGTCATAAAGGAAAGGGTGGCCAAGGGATATCGACTTCCCGAACTAGACCAAGAACTGCGCCGTGCCAGGACAAAAAAGGAGGCCCGCCTTATTAGAGAGGCAAAGAAAGCCGGGGTCCCCACACCCATAATATACGACGTGGTGCCGGAAGAGCACACCATAGTGATGCAGTGGTTCCCGGGTCACAGGGTTATGGAGTGCATAGAACAGGGGATGGGGGTGGATATGTCCCTCATAGGTGAATTCATAGGGAAGCTTCACCGTGCAAACCTCAGTCACGGGGATCTCACAACATCTAACATCCTTTTTTATCCGCCCAACCAAGACTACTGCTTCATAGATTTCAGCCTGGGAGAATTCCAGGTGGACCTGGAAGAAAAAGGGGTGGACCTGCACCTATTGAAAGAGGCACTGGTCAGCGTGCACGAGAATGCCCTGGAGCTCTACGAACAGGTGTTGGAGGGATATCTGAGGACCTATCCTGAGGGAGAGGAAGTGATCCGGCGGACAAAGGAGATAGAATCAAGGGGTAGATATCAATGAGGGAACTGAACCTGATCACATCAAACCCGGGCAAGTTGAGGGAGTACCGGGAACTCCTTTCCGAAAGATTTCATGTTAACATGAAGTCCCTGGAGTATCCCGAGATACAGGCGGATACACTGGAAGAAGTGGTATGTCACGCTCTGGAGGGCCTTCAGGAATACTCACCGGTGATAATCGACGACAGCGGGCTTTTCATAGATGCCCTTAAGGGATTTCCAGGGGTGTACTCAGCATACGTCATGGACACCCTTGGGTGTGATGGGATATTGAAGCTCATGGAGCAAGAAAACGACAGAAAGGCAAATTTCAGATGCGTGGTAGGGCTACTTGATGAGGAAATCGAGATTTTCACGGGTGACTGCCCTGGAGAAATCGTCAGATCAAAAAGGGGAACCGGTGGGTTCGGTTACGACCCAATATTCGTTCCCTCAGGATACGATCATACCTTCGCCGAGATGAGCGTTCAGGAAAAGAACCTTGTAAGTCATCGGGGACGGGCCATGAGGGCCCTGATAAAGCACATATCCTTCACTCGGATATGACCCTGGTCACCTGAAGGCGGTTACCATCGTACAGCAGGGTGAAGAATGAGGTGTTGTGCTTTGTGGCCCTCATCTTGTCTATGGACAGGTATCTACGGCTTTCCACTCTACCCACACGTTCCTTGGTAAGGTATATGATCCCGTCAGCCAGGAACTCCTCTTCCCTGAGGGTCTCGTCGGTCAGGGGTTTTTCCACTATAAGTAGCGAGGTCATGTTTTCAAAGCTCCGAAGCCACTCGAACAGGTGGAACAGGTCGTCCCTGCGATTTTTCATCTGTGTTATCAGCTCCAGGGTGGTGAGTGAGTCCACAACCAGCAGCTCGTACTTGGTGGCGCTCTTGATGTTCTCCACGTAGTTTTTGAATACCTTCATCCAGTCCTCGGAAGATTTCTTGGTTTCCCGGAGATAACCTATGTCCACTATGGTGATCTTGTCCTTCACATATTTGTGGGGCATGTTCA
>SLLU01000152.1 GCA_007133925.1 Candidatus Halarchaeoplasma halalkaliphilum
AGGTGAATGGGTCTTCTATGGAGTACCTCACCCCTGCCTGGGCCGCCAAGTGACATATCCTGTTCACACCCTTGTTTTTAACGATATGTAGTAAAGTATCATGCTGACAAACATCCACATGATGAAATGAATAATCCGGATATCCCTGCAGTATGTTCGTCCTCTTCCACTTGAGGTCCGGTGAGTAATACTCATTTACGTTGTCCACACCGATAACTTCTTCCCCACCCTCAAGGAGGCGTTTTGAGACGTGGAATCCGATAAATCCTGCACTGCCGGTAACCAGGGTGACCATGAGCGGGTATACGTGTGTTTGTTATTTATCGCTATTGGTCCGTCGGGCATCCTTCAGATCATGTCTTTGAATTTCTCCACGATATCGGGATGCTCCTTTTTGATGGCCTTCAGTATGGCTCCCACACTGACCTCCTCAAGATCCATCTTGGAGAGGGTGTTCATCAACTTGGCGAAGGTTCCTCCTGGCATCTTGCCGGACCTTTCCCGGGCCATGTAATTACGCCACAATGCATTCTCCAGAAGATCCCTCCAGGGGCCTTCATAGTGCTCCTTCAGGAAATCATGGTCGAAACGTTCCTCTTTTACGCATTTGGCGGCCACTTCACCGGCGATCTTTGCCTGCCGGACTCCGTTATCTATGCCTCCACCGGTCATGGGGTTCACCACCCTGGCGGCATCTCCCACCAGCATTATACCGTCTCCAGTGACGTTCTTTATGGGGTGTCCCACGGATACGGCGCCTGCCACCATATCTATTATCTCACCTTTTCTGATCTCTTCATGGGACTCTATGAATTCGTCAAGATAATCCTTTGGAGTTTTGGTCCCGTCCAATCGCGTGAGTTGGATTCCCAGGCCCACGTTCGCGGTATCGTTGCCCTTTGGGAACACCCAAACGTATCCCCCGGGTGCCACCTTTCCAAGATAGAAGTGGGAGAATCCCGGATCGAAATCGATGCCCGCCATCCTGTACTGAAAACAGGACATTATGTCCTTTGGCGCTACCGCATCGTATATCCCAGCCCATCTGCCGACCTGGGATTCGAAGCCGTCGGCACCGATCACCATGGGTGCACGTATCTCGAACTCTTTGCCCATGGAAGAAGCCATGGCTCCGCACACCTTGCCATCCTCTATTATCAGGGACGTAGCGTATGTTTTGAGCATGAACTCTGCCCCCTCTTCCGCTGCCAGTCTCGCCATCTCCTTGTCAAATCTGTCTCTATCACTGATAACTCCAAGGCCGTGAACGTCGTACTTGCCCTTGAGTTCGAACATCTGTGCCCCTGGGAAATAGAGCCGGGCACCGTCCACCTCAGCCACGGACCATCTTTTGTGATCCTCTATCTCAACCTCGTCCAACCATGATACAGATATCCCTTCTCCGCACCTGACGGGAGAGCCTATCTCCTGACGCTTCTCTATCACGAGGGTTTTGGCACCGTTCCTGGCGGCGAACCTGGCCGCCGTGCTTCCTGCCGGCCCCCCCCCTATGACCAGCACGTCGTATTCCAGTACCTCTTTCATCTTCATCCCTCCAGGGATATAGCGCCCACTGGACAGGCTTTGACACACAGTCCGCAGGCCGTACAGTCTTCGTTCACTTCCACTGTGAACTCCTTCAGGAACATGGCGTTCATTGGGCAGGTGCCTACACAGGCACCGCATCTCATACACATATCTTCGTTTATATTTGGTTTTATCATTTTCGTTCCCTCCATTCTTTCAAGGGTACTGAATATTTGGATTCTATCTCGTTTCTGTAAGTCGGGCCACCGTTGTATGCGCAGAAAGGAATTATCCTTCCGTCGGGTACGGCATAATGCACCACACATCTCTTGACCCTTTCTATATCGTAGTTGTAATCATCCTGGAAATGCATACCGCCTATGTACATGGTACGCCATGTGAAATCGCCTACAGATTTCTTGTCTCCCTTCTCGAGAAGATCGCCCATGAGTTCCGCCATGGTCACTCCCCCGGGGAGCTTTTTGTCTGTCAGGACGTCACCGAAATACTTGTTGAAATTCTTGACCAGACTGGCTTTTTTACTTTCCTGGCTCTTAAACCTGCCCCCTATCTTGAAGGCGGTCTTGTGGAAAAAGGTGTCCCATTCCTCCGCCTTTTCCAGCATCCTGTTCATCAATCCTTCCACATCCACATATTTTGTTATGGGGATAACCTTCCCGTCCTCCTCCACTATAAGGTAGGTCGCCAGTCCGCAGTGGGGGTGGGATGTGAAAGCGACCTGGGGATCATTTTTGAGGACGGATATCATCTGGGATATGGGGGTAACGAAGGGAACCGGGTAAAAATCATCACGGCTCACGTAACCCGTCTGTTTTTCAAGGTCAATGGCCAGATCGGAAAGGGTGTACCTCTGGCTCTCTCTCTCTTCCTGGGAAATGCGGCCGGTGAAGGCGACGGGCTGGTAGTTCACACCCCGGACCACATCGCTGTTCTCTATGGCAAAGTTCAGTATATCACCCACCTGGTCGTCGTTTATTGTCTTGATAATTGTGGGTACAAGCACAGTTGCCAGGGGCCTGGGCTTGGTGGCCCTGCAGTTCTCTATGGCCTTGATCTTGACATCCAAAAGGGGCTTGCCCCGTGCTTCGATATAATTGCTTTCCTTTAATCCGTCAAACTGGAGATAAACAGTGTGAAGACCGCTGTCCACACACTTCTGGGCATATCCCTGGTTCCTTGCCAATTCTATACCATTGGTGGCTATCTGGATCTGGGCGAACCCCATCTTGGAGGCACCTTTCAAGATCTCAAAGAACTTGGGGTGCACGGTGGGTTCCCCTCCGGAAAACTGCACGGCGGTGGTGGGAACGGGTTTCTGGGATCTCAGTATCTTGAGCAGGTCCATTATCTGCTGGTAAGATGGCTCGTAAACGTAACCCGATGCATTGGCGTTGGCAAAGCAGACCGGACACTGGAGGTTACACCTGTTGGTGAGGTC
>SLLU01000101.1 GCA_007133925.1 Candidatus Halarchaeoplasma halalkaliphilum
CCCTGTCCCACTGGATGGCGGTCTGACCCCTCGGTGACCATAGAACTATGTCGTCTCGCTGTTGACAGCTGTGTGTTCCCCCTCTACGAGATAGAGAACGGAGTGTACAAGGTATACAAGAAGCCAAAGAACAAGGTTCCTGTCAAAGACTACCTGAAGCTCCAGGGACGGTTCAGACACCTTCCCGAGGAAGAAGTGGAAAGGATACAAGAGAGCGTTGACCGGGAATGGGAACTCCTTCTCAAAAAGGAAGAGTTCACCCAGGAATAGGGGTTGTGCACATGAAGGAACTCCTGGATGATGAACCCGGTAAGAAGATATTACTGCTCGGTAACGAGGCCATCGTGAGAGGGGCATTTGAGGCCGGCGTGGGCCATGGTTCCACATACCCTGGGACCCCCTCTTCCGAGATAGGCAATACCCTTGAAAAGATAGCAAAGGATTACGGCATGTACTTCGAGTACTCGGCCAACGAGAAGGTGGCCATGGAGGTAGGTGCCGCCGCAGCCGCATCCGGCAGAAGGGCCATGGTATGGATGAAGCATGTGGGGATAAACGTGGCCGCGGATGCCCTTATGACTCTGATGTACTGCGGTGTCAGGGCCGGTATGGTCATCGTGGCCGCTGGAGACCCGTCGGTGCACTCCAGCCAGAACGAACAGGATAACCGCTATTACTCTATCCTCGGTGGCATACCCATGCTTGAACCCACAAGCCCCCAAGAGGCAAAGGAGATGACGAAGTACGCTTTCGACCTTTCCGAAGAGCTGGAACTCCCGGTTATGATTAGGACCACCACCCGTGTGAATCATGCCAGGGGTATAGTCACCTTCGGGGAGTTGAAAGAACCGGCACCCATAGCTCATTTTGAGAAGGACCCGGGCCGTTTCGTGGCCGTGCCCCAGAACGCCCGGAAGAATCACCCACGTCTCCTTGAACAGTTGGGCAAGGCGGGACCCTTGTCAGAGAAATCGCAGTTCAACCGGGAGATGCCGGTGGAAGAACCGGAGCTGCATGTCATCGGCTCCGGAGCGGGTTTCAACTATGTTCACGAGCTCAGGGAGGCAAACGGACTCCCCATATCCATTCTCAAACTTGGTATGACCAACCCCTTCCCCGATGAAAGGGTTGGTAGATTCATAGAGGATGCAAAACGGGTGCTCATCGTAGAGGAACTGGAGCCGTTCATTGAGGATAAAGTACAGGCCATCGCAAAAAAATTCAATCCGGCTCTAGAGGTGTACGGAAAACACACCGGTCACTTCTCGCGCCTTTACGAGTATGACCCAAACGTGGTCCGTGAGGCCGTGTCCAAGCTGATTGATGTACCCCCGAGCGAAGAACCACTCCAGGCAGAAGATTTTGCACTTCCTTCGAGACCCCCATCTTTATGTCCCGGCTGTCCACATAGGGCAACCTACTATGCGGTTAAGAAGGCATTGGGTAAAAGAGAGGCGATCTTTTCAAGCGATATAGGATGCTACACACTGGGCGTACAGGATCCCCTGAACACCGCTGACTTCCTGATCTGCATGGGCGGAAGTGTGGGAGCCGCAGGCGGCTTCTCTAAGAACACCGATCAAAAGGTATTCGCATTCCTGGGTGACTCGACCTTCTTCCATTCCGGGTTACCCGCCCTGGTGAGCGGTGTTTACAACCAGCACGATTTCGTTTACGTGGTCATGGACAACCGAACAACCGCCATGACCGGGCATCAGCCACATCCCGGAACCGGAAGGACCGGTATGGGCGGTCCCGCACCCATGGTATCCGTGGAGGATCTGGCCAGGGGCGCCGGGGTTGAGTTCGTTGAAACCGTGAACCCCTACGAGATAGAAAAGACCACAGAGGTTTTCAAGAGGGCAATAGACCATCCCGGCATTTCAGTGGTAGTAACCAAATATCCCTGTGTCCTGTTGGATAAAAAGAAGTTGAGCAAAACCCCCTTAAAGGTGGACCAGGACAAATGTAAAAGATGCTACATGTGCGTTAATAAACTGGGCTGCATCGCCCTGGTCAAAGAAGGGGATGATGTGGTCATCGACACTACGCTGTGCATAGGATGCAGTCACTGCGCTCAGGTATGTCCATTCGACGCCATAGGTCCGGAGGTGGAACAATGAACCTGCAGATAGTGGGTGTGGGCGGACAGGGCATCCTTCTATCATCCAAGGTTATAGGCGGTGCCGCCCTGGACAAAGGATTGGATGTGTGGATGAGCGAAGTGCACGGCATGGCTCAACGTGGCGGAGTGGTTGTTACCACGGTCAAGATAGGCGAGATAGTGTACAGTCCCCTCATAGGAGACGGTGAAGCCCATGCCATACTCGGTTTCGAGCCTGTGGAGACATACAGGGCCATAAAAAGGGCGGCCAAGGATACTTGGATCGTGACCAACATCGCACCCATAGTTCCCTTCACCGTGAGTTCGGGTAAACAGAAGTATCCCAAACCGGATGAAATATTCCAGTCCATCGAGAAGGTCAGTGACCGGCTCATAAAGGTGGACGCGAAGAAACTGGCACAAGAGGCCGGTGCCGCCATCGCCCAGAACATAGTGATGCTCGGTGCTTTGACCGCAACCGATGCTCTGCCATTTTCAAGAGAGGAAATGGAGAACTCCATACGCAAGAACGTTCCCGAGAAGTTCGTGGAACTGAACCTCAGGGCCTTCGACTTGGGATTCCGGAGCGCAAAAGAGCAGATGTGAATCTCATCGGATCATGGTGAGGAGCATCTTGGACGGTTCCAGGGCGCTTAATGCATGGGGTACGTTGGCCGGCATTATGATGGAAGACCCGCATTCAACTGTGTGGATCTCCCCCCCCAAAACCACTTCCATTTTTCCTTTTATTATCTGTACCATAGCGTCGAATGGTGCTGTGTGTTCACTCAATGATTGTCCCTGATCGAAGGCGAATATGGTCACGGTTCCCCCGTCGGATTGCATCAATGTACGGCTCACCACGGCCTCGGATTGTATGTCTACCAGTTTTTCAATATCTATCACTTCGGATTTCATATCTATGCATGAAACTACTTCTAATTAACGATTACCAAGAAACAGTTGAAGGAACGAAAGGTATTTTACCACTGTAACATGATTGATAGGCATGTATGTGAGTGTGATAGGTGGAGACTCGGATACGTGTGCGGAAGAGGATCTTGAGATGGCAAGAGCAGTAGGTCGAGGTATCGCAAAACTGGGGGCCATCTTGGTCTGCGGTGGCAGAGGTGGTGTGATGGAAGCTTCGTGCAGGGGTGCCAAGGAGGAAGGGGGAGCAACCATCGGGATACTCCCATCCTCGGACCGAAAAGAAGCAAATCCGTACGTGGATCACGCCATCGTGACCGGTATGGGGGTCATGCGTAATGCATTGGTCGTGATGAACGGGGATATCGTAGTGGCCATCGACGGAGGTTACGGCACCCTGTCCGAGATATCCTTTGCCCACAAGTACAAGAAAAAGGTGCTGGGCATAGGTACATGGGAATTGGATATTGTGGAAGCCCATGATACCCCTGAAGAACTGCTGGATGCTCTGAAAAGATACCTATCGAGATAATTCTTTCCAGCCCCATCCCTTCATGATACTCATTATCCCTTGTATCCTCTCAACCTCTACGATGGAGAATAGGTCCGAGTTTCTGCTCAATTTCCTCATGTTCTTGGACATCACCATCTCACGATGTGCTTCCAATCTCTGGTAGCCCTTGTACTTATTTATCAGTTTATCCCATCGTGTGGCGAACTCCTCCGGACTGTCGGATTCCACAACCTTTTTCAACAGCCTTTTCTCCCACATGGACTGCCGTATCAACTCGGAACCGCTGATGTGTTTGCAGAAGGCGGATGTGAAGTGTTCATCGTCCATATCTATACCTTCGATCCGTATTGAGTTCGTTCTGCAGTGTTCCAGAAGCACTATGTAGGATGGCGGGGGTATCCGCACTTCACCGTACCTTTGAAGATTTCTCGCGTAGGCTATCTCTGGTGTGCTCATGGATATTTCAGGTAATCTTTCCAGAGAATCCAGTCCTACCAGATCCTCTTTTGATATGGGGAGGGTCCCGATCTGAAATGGCACTTCTTCAAGGGTTTCTTTAACCTTATCTGATTCGGAAACCAAACCCTTCACCACTCCCATCAAATGTACTTTGGTACCCTTATCCGTGGAAAAAATGCGCATCAATGAGACCCCGCCTTTCTTTCCCTCAGCAGTTCAAGGACATCCCTGGACGAACCCATCTCCCTGAGTTCGTCCTTTTCTATGAGGGGGATGCCTTCAAGATTGAGTCGTGTGTACCTTTTTTGCAGGAATATCACCGATTCCTTTTCTGTTATCTGGGTCAGGTTGGACACGATCCGTGCCTTCTTTTGGAGAAACTCTCCGTCTTCGTTCCCTATCCCCGATAGTAAGACCACCTCTTCCTTGGAGGTCACCGCTTCGAAGGGTGAATGGGAGGTGGGCACCACCCTGTATCCCATCCCCTGTAGCGAATCGAATATGAACCGTTCTATTTCGTTGAGTCCTTCCAGTCCTTCCGATGGATCGCACTCCATACTCGGGTCGTACTCAAGAAGGTTCAAAGGCATTATCAGGTCTTCATTCAGATATTCCTCCATTCTCATGGCGACCTCAAGGTTGACCCCCATACCATCCTCGTACTTCTGTATGGCCTTGCGAGAAACCCCCGCTATCTCCGCCATCTTACGAAGAGATATCTGACTCTTTGTCCTGGCCTCTCGTAGGAGTTCCGAGTCGATGGAAACGTAAAAACCTCCCGGTGCGGAGAATACGTAGGGCGGTACTCCTTCCAGAAATAGATCTTCAAGGGTTTCCATGGAGATCAAGGGTATGCCCCTTCGGGAATAGATCACCCCCCTCTCAAGGGACTTTCTACCTCCTATGAGAGATATAAAAAAAGGAGTGCCGTTCAGGGCGTCCGCCAGTATCTTCAATTCTCTTGCGTCGTGCGTCCTGGAAGTATCGGCATTCAGCATTATGCTTATTATCAGAAGATGTTCATCCTTTCTCGCGATGATGTCGAAGCTGATTCCTCTCTCGTTGTGTCTCTCCGAAAGGTAGAATCCGGCCTTCGCAAGGGTCTCTCGAACCCTCTCGATCATCTGCAAGCGGTCCATCAGTATTTAAATTAGATGTAAAAACTATATAAACCTAGCGGTGGTGTTCGGTCCACGCGGAATCACTAATTAAAAATCATCTCCCTGAGGCGATACTGAATTTCCTTCATCAACGGAACCTTTGGTTCTTCCCTGACCTTGAACAGTTCCATGAACATGGGCATTATCTCATCTTCACCAACCCATCCCCTGTTGACTGCGGTTTCGAACACATAGACAAGATCGTTGAAACCGCTCTCTCGATCCAGTGGTGCGTTCAACAACCTTTCCACGATCTTGATATCATCCCTTTTCGTTCTCTCTTCTTCCATATCCAGAAAGTCATGGATCTCTTCCAGATCTTCTCGAGGTATGAGGAAATCCACGGATGCCGCGTTCTCCTCCATGTGTTCTATGGTCGAAGGTCCTGTCAAGGCACAGGTTATCTCGGGATGGGAAAGTACCCATGCTATGGCTACCTGAACGGGAGACATACCATGTTTGTGACCTACGTCCTTCATTTTTTCCGATATCCTGAGGGCGGATTCGAACCTTGCGTATTTGAAAAGGGGGTCCATGTTCCTTATGTCTCCTTCCGCAAATCGGTGTTGGCGGGTTATGTTCCCGGAAAGGATCCCCCGACCGGTAACACTGAATGCCAGGGAATTTAAATCATGCTCCTGGATAAGTTTGAAAAGGTCCCTTTGGGCATCCCTGGCTACCGGGCTGTATTCGAACATGAGAAATGACGGCTTTCCTTTTTTTATGTACTCTTGGATCCTGTGTGTGGGTATGTGGCTTACAACGTAATGAGTTATCATCTGTTGGTCCTGGAGGTATTCCATGGCACCTACCGTTTCCTCCACCGGTGTTCCCGGATCGTCAAAATGGACCAGATATAGATCGATATGCTCAGTACCCAGTCGTGCAAGGCTCCTTTTACAGGCCTCTATGACACGGTCACGGGATAGAAACGGTTTTTCACCCTTTGACACACCCACCTTGGTTGATATGAACACCTCCTCTCGAACGTCACTTAAAGCCTCCCCCAGGACCCGTTCGGCGGTTTCGCCATAGGTGTCTGCGGTATCGAAGAAATTTATCCCCAGATCAAAACCCCTCCTCAGGACCTGTTTGTATTGATCCACGTCCACCTTTCCGTAAGCCCCGCTGAGTGCATAGCAGCCAAGACCGATCTTTGAGATATCTTTTATCTTCATATAGGATGTACCAAGTTTTGTGCTACTAAAACTCTTTGTTCTCTTGGAAGGAGAGAAACACAAAACCAATATATACCCCTACCCAATGCAGACCTCACAATAGAAAACAAAGAAATGGTGATAAATACATGAAATTGACTTTCTTGGGAGGCGTGTCAAAAGTTGGCCCCCTCTCTATGGTAATGGAATACAAGAATACGACCCTGATATTCGATCACGGGATGCTCCCTGCGGATCCGCCGGAGTATCCCATGAGGCCACCCCTTGCGGATCTGGCCTTCCTATCTCATTCACACCTTGATCACTGTGGTATGATACCTTCATTGGTCAGGATGTGTGATGTTAGCGTATTGGCCACACATCCAACACTGGAAGTGGTTGAATTACTACTTTACGACAGTTTGAAGATAGCGGAGATAGAGGGATATCCGAAGTACTTTGACAAGAGTGATGTGAAGAGGACCAAAGCGGCCTTCGACCTTATGGGTTTCAACTCAAAAAGAGACATAGGCGGTATGGAGATAGAAGTCCATTCGGCCGGACATATCCCGGGCTCCATGATGGTCGAGATCAAAGGAGAGGAGACTGCCCTGTTCACAGGAGATATACATACTGAGAGTAGCAGGTTGGTATGGGGCGCCCACCCGGTTAAATGTGATACGTTGATATTGGAATCCACGTACAGCGGCAGGGAACATGAGGATCGTAGTGAAATTGAGAATGAATTCCTGGACGATATAGATGATGTGCTGGCCAAGGGTGGTCAGGCCATCGTGCCAGCTTTTGCAGTGGGTAGGACCCAGGAGATACTGATGGTCCTTGATGATAGAGGATACGACGTATGGTTCGACGGTATGGGCCGAACGGTGAACAACATATACCTAAGTCACACGGGATTTTTGAGGTCCGGAAAGGCCTTGGAAAAGGCGGTCAACAACGCCAATCCAGTCCGGTCCAGGAAGTCCAGAAGGGATGCAAAGGATGCTGAAGTGGTGGTGACAACTAGTGGTATGGTCGAGGGAGGCCCGGTCATGGAATACATTATGAACCGGCGAAGGGACCCCAACAGTGCCATATTCCTCACGGGATATCAGGTCGAAGGTACCAACGGAGACCGGTTGTTGAACAAGGGCATGGTCCATGATCGAGGGGCCACCGTACCCGTTGAATGCACAGTCAAGAAATACGATTTCAGCGCCCATGCCGGACATACCCAATTGGTGGAATTTGCCCATGGCTGCGACCCCCAACGGATAGTCCTCATGCACGGTGATAACCGGGAAGAGTTGGCTCAGGACCTTGACGAGTACGATATTTACATGCCCATCGAGGGAGAGGTCATAGAGGTATGAACCATGGAAAAATGGGTGCTGCGAAGGTATTTTGATAGGTATCTGGAGGAAGATCTGGGTTACGGTGATCTGACAACCCGTCTTTGCGTTGATGAACGTGAGGTTCGTGGATTCATAATATCCGGGGAGGATTTCATGATCAGCGGTACCCGGGAGATCTCTATCCTCTTTGAAAGCCACGGTGTCGAAGTTCTGAACTATGCCCCCTCGGGGACCCGGGCGAAAAAGGGGGACACATTAATGGAGTTAAAGGGTTCATCTACCACCATATTGAGTCTCGAACGTACAGCCCTCAACATACTGATGAGGATGTGCGGTATCGCCACGAAGGTCAGCGAGATGAAAAAAGTGGCAGGAGATACAGTGATCGCATGCACGAGAAAAACCACTCCCGGTTTCAGATATTTCGAGAAAAGGGCTGTGGAAGATGGAGGAGGAGACCCACACCGCATGGCCCTTGACGACATGGTTCTGATAAAGGATAACCACATCGTACTAGCAGGGGGGGTTGAAAAGGCTATGGATAAGGCACAGAAGGCGTCCTTCTCCAAGAAGATCGATGTGGAGGTCACGGACATGGGTGGTGCGGTCGCAGCTGCAAAAAATGGTGCGGACATAATCATGCTGGATAACATGTCCGTGGTAGCCGTCAAGGAAATCTATGCCAAGATCAAGGATATCGATAAACACATAATCGTGGAGGTATCCGGTGGTATAGATGAATCGAACATCGCCGATTATGCCCCCTTTGCGGACGTGATATCCTCTGGTGCGCTCACCCATTCTTACATCTCCGTTGATATTTCCTTGAGGATAGAGCAGTAAAAGGTATCCACTGATCGAACCAATTCTCACCTGTCGCCTGCAATAAATAGTGCAGGCGCCGGTATCAGTTCGGAATAACTCGCTTTGCTCATAATTCCAAACGCTCGTGAAGCCCCAGCTTCCCTCGTCGAACCAGTTCTCACCCCGTCGCCTGCATAAAAAAAAAGTGCAGGCGCCGGGATTCGAACCCGGGCAGAAGGCTTGGAAGGCCTTAATCCTAACCAGACTAGATCACGCCTGCGTATTACGAGGGCATAATACCTACCTCTTTTTAACCATTTTGGAGGTTTCCAATTTACCGTCTATCGGTGGATATCCCGAGCTTGTCTGACAAAATGTCTTACGCATCCCCATTTCTCGTAAAAAAGCAGGTGAAAATCCGCCGTTTCATCCGATACATTTTTATGAGGCATCTGTCATCTACCTCTTGGAAGTGAAGTTCATGATCGGAGACTTCTTCAAGAAGAAAACCCATAAAAGGGTCATAAAAGGCGAACGCTTGGGCTCAGAGGAATATATCGACCTCGGGGAGTTGATGGAATCTGTGGATTTTTCAGAGGAGGCTGAAACGTTAATAAAGGTCGCCGAAATTCATCGTTACGAGGATATTCGAAAGATCACCGACGAGCTATACAGCGGACACATACTCCTGGTCGATACCGAGAGCATAGCGGGTAATCGAGATGCATTGAAAAGGGTCCACAACGAGCTAAAGGCCGTTGCCAACGATGTATCCGGAGATGTGGCAGCAGTGGGGCAGAATTTTCTGGCGGTAACTCCTGCGGGTATAGGGATAGACCGAAAGAAGCTTAAGCCTTTCTAAAAAACCCCTTTCTCTCTTGTTTTTTTTATTCCGAGATAACCCGGGCTATCTGGAAATGATTACCTTCGTGTAGCAGTGCGTAGTAGTTCTTGGTATGATTGACTTGTCTCATCTTCACGCATCTCATCCACAGCTGTATCTCGGTCTCGCTGACATGGTGATATTTAAGATAGATGATACCATCTGAGAGAAAATCCTCTCCGTAGAGGTTGTATCTTCCAGCATCTTCCCATGATTCGGTGATCAAAAATACGTTTATGTTGAGTCTCTTTAGGAAACCGAAGAATTTGAACAATTCCTTTCTCGGATTCTTGAACTCCATGAGAGAGTACAGGGCGGACATGGAATCCAGGGCGATTATGTCGAAGCCATCCTCCACCCTTCTATGGATGTATTTTTCAACGATCTTAAGCCAGTTGTGAGTTTCCTGGGCCTCGGTATGTTCCAATCTTATCTTGGAAACATCCGCTATCAGGAATTTATCCTCGTCCCATTCCTTTATCCCCAGACCCCTTGCTGTGGCCTGGAGGCTTTCCTTTGTCTCTTCCAGGGACAGATAAAGGGATTTTTTTCCGTCGAACCCAGCGTTGTTGGACAGCATATTCATGGTGATACTGGATTTGAATGTGCCGGGTCCTCCCCGCACCAGAACAATGTGTCCATGGGGGATACCGCCCTTCAGCAATTCGTCAAAACCTTCTATGTAAGTCTTAATTTTATCTCTCATCAAAACCAGTTAGGCGGTATTGAGGTATAAATTTATTGGCGGATTATCTTGAACCATGGAGTTCTGACTGAAAAAATCACCGAATTTTTTCAACCTCTCCTTTATCCGCATCCACTCTGAGTACGTCTCCTGTTTTGAACTGGGATATGTCAACCTGATCCACACAGGGTATCCCTGCAAGTATAACTCCCGTGGCCACGATGGTCTCGGTTTCCTCGTTGACCACCGCCGCGGGCCCCACCTGGTTTTTCTGGAGGCCGTAGATCACATACGAACCCACAGTGGAACCCTTGCCCCTGGGGAATACAAGTATCTTACCCGTGACGCACTGTCCTTCCAGGGGGTGGTCCTTCTCTATGACTATCCCGGTGTCAATATCTATACCACCGTAGAACCCGATGGGTTCGGGTGAAACCACTGCTTCCCCTTCTGCCATTCCTGGAGAGATCATACGACTCATTCATAACACCTCCTCTATGAGAGACTCTATCGATTTGAATACAACTTTTTGTTTGCAGAAACCCGGTAAGTACTGGGCGGCCTTTCCGGATGTGCACGCCGTGGTATTGTACCCCATGGACTCTATGGGGGAGACCACCATGCACGTATCCGCAACTATCAGGCCTCCGGCAGCTTCGATGATATCGGTGTATCCCATGCGGTTAGCGGCTTCCTTCATCAAACGGGAAGTGCAGACCCACAGGGGTTTTTTCAGGCTTTTTCCCTCCACCAGTGCGGCCACTTTCTGTATATCCCTGAGGGATGCATGGGGACAGCCAAGGATGGTGATGTCCGGTTGGTCACCAGTGTTCAAGGACTCGTAGGTTTCCTTTATATTATCACTGTCAACGGATACCTTTTCAAGCCCTGATGTATCCTGAAGATGTGCTTCGGGCGTCAACTCCTCGGCATGATAGAGGGCAACGGCACCGGAAGCAGCCATGGCCGCACCCAGGGCCTTCAGATCATCGGTGTTCGCACTTGTGGGCAGTCCCTTGAAGTAGGGTATCCTGTTTTTCACTACCTTTCCTATGTGCCACCCCAAGGCACCGTAATCCGCGTCGGAGGTCATATCACAGGACACATCCACCAGTATGTCCGGTTTCCTGTTCTCATCCAGGTGGAGTCCGTAGTTCGGAGTCTTGCCCAATATGGCAGCACCCAGGGCGCTTGGCCCTCCTTCCCGGTTCGTTCTTGCGGATATCACTGAATTTGCGAAGGAGACTGCTGACGATTCCGACCAGGCTATGTGTTCCCGGTACCGGGGCAAATTGCCTGCAAGGTATGGAGTGCAGGTGGAAGTGACCACTATTCCCATCTTCTTGAATGCCGCCATTATGCGCAACTGCCTTTCTGCGAAATCCTCGGGAAATCCGATCTCTTTCCAATCCTCAAGGTCCATGCCTGCGGGATTCAAAAAGGTGAGTACAGACACCTTTGCCCCTTTGGAAGCCATATCCTCCAAAAAGTCAAGGCCAGGGTTCCCTATGGATTTGTAGGACACTCCCGCAACCTGAACGGAACCCACAGGTATCATCTTGTCAGCACCGTAGATATC
>SLLU01000076.1 GCA_007133925.1 Candidatus Halarchaeoplasma halalkaliphilum
TGGAGGAATTATCTTTCCTGCTTTGGGCCACCCAGGGCATACGCATGAAGTTGGACCAGGGGCATGCTTACAGGGTTGTTCCCTCCGCAGGCTGTCGCCATTCCCTGGAAACCTATATCGCCGCATTCAGGGTCGACGGGCTGGACAAAGCGATCTACCGGTATTTACCTTTGAACCACCGGTTGGTAAAGGTAAGGGTGCATGTGGACCTGGAAGAGAGGATGACCAGGGCCGCCCTTGACCAACCCTTTGCCGGTAGCTGTGCCGCAACCTTCGTATGGACCACCATACCATACAGGATGGAATGGAGATACGCCGAGGCGTCCTACAAGGTAATCGCCATTGATGCCGGGCACGTTTGCCAGAACCTGTACCTTGCATGCGAGGCCGTGGGGTGCGGAACCTGTGCCATCGCTGCCTACGACCAAGAACTAGTGGATGCCCTGCTGGGAGTGGATGGCAGGGAAGAATTTACCGTGTACCTGTCACCCGTTGGTAAGGTTTAGGGGAAAATTCAATATCCCGTGCTATGGTAGGGGTATTATGGAATTCAACCGCAACAACTTGCACCTTTCTAATTCTTTGTATCTAAGGCAGCATGGAGATAACCCCATCTGGTGGCAAGAGTGGGGGCAGGAAACCCTTGACGAGGCCGTGCGAACAAACAAGCCTCTGTTCATATCAATAGGTTATTCATCCTGCCACTGGTGCCATGTGATGGCACGGGAGGCGTTCTCGGACCACGAGACAGCTAGATTTTTAAATTCCAATTTCATATGCATCAAGGTTGACAGGGAGGAAAGACCGGACATAGACCAGTTCATGATGGACTACATCGTCAGTAAGACCGGTAGCGGCGGCTGGCCACTCAATGTGTTTTCCACTCCGGACCTGAAACCGATGTTTGCCCTGACCTACGCACCAAAGAGAGCTCAGGGGGGCAGAGAATCCTTGGTTGAGATCGCAAAAAAAGTAAAACTTTTTTACGACAAAGGGAACAAGATCACATCTTTTCAACCAACCGGAAAAACGCCCAGAGCAGTTCCATTTGAGAGCTTGGAAGGCATGCTTACACGGATCTACGACCGAGAACACGGTGGATTCGGACATTCTCAAAAGTTCCCACCCCACTCAACGCTGCTCTTCATGCTCTACTCCCTTTCTTACAAGGAGTCACCGGGGTTAAGGAGTATGGTAACTGCCACGTTGGAAGCCATGCGGTTGCGGGGATTGAACGACCATCTCCAGGGAGGTATTTTCAGGTACTGCGTGGATAGAGAATGGAACATACCACATTTCGAAAAGATGCTTTACGATCAGGCATTGGCCATCTGGTACTATTCCCTGGCATACCATGTTCTGGGAAAAGAAGAATATGGGGATATGGCCCACTCCATCATAGATTGCCTCGATAATGACTTCTCATGGAACGGCCTTTTTCTAAACTCCATAGATGCGGATACGGACCACGTTGAAGGGGGAAGTTACCTTTGGAGCTACCAGGAATTAAAAGAGATACTGGGAGACGACTTTGATACTTTCAAAAAGGCGTACGAGGTAGAGGAACGGGGTAACTTCCAGGGAAAGATACACCTCATACGTAAAAACGATATGGATCTGGATCATATGGAAAATGAACTCCTCGAGGTACGGAACAGAAGGACCCAGCCCCATGCAGATCACAAGTTCATTTCCGGTTTGAACGGCCTGGTAATAGCCGCATTGACCCAGGCGTCCATATACCTGCAGAGCGACGAACTACACCAAAAGGCAGGGGATACCATGAATAATCAGCTTGACACATTCTGGATAGATGGTAAACTTGCCCATTCCATGAGTAATGGCCACGTGCAAAAAAATCATTTTCTTTATGACGGTGCCGCATGTCTGCTTGCCCTGACCATGCTGTTGGAGAGGGATCCGGCATGGAAGGAGCAAATGGAAGATATGCTGGAATATGTTGATTCCTTCAAAAGGGACGGTGAGTGGCTGGAATCCCACTCGTTAGATTTTTTGCCGGTGCCTGCATCCTGGCACGATAATCCGATCCCGTCGAGCATATCCCTGGCGGAGCTAAGCATAGCCAGGGCAAACATGCTTTTGGATGAGCCTAACAACCCGGCCAGATACAGGTCACCCCACAGCTACGATGCTTACAACATCAACGCTATGTTGCGTAACGGTATCTGCTCACTTCTTGAACCAGTCGGTAAAAAAGGGATGGATCGGATATAGAAAATATCTTAATAGCCCATGAATTCCCATGGAAAAAATCAGAAGAGGTTACAGATGAAAAATATTGACTATCGACATAACGTTCCTCCGTCTTTTAAAGCAAAACTCATAGTATCCGCCATGGGTTTGATCGGCATAAAAAAGAGAATGGAACAGAAAATGATCTCCAATGATTTTGAAAAGAAACCGGCTGAACCGCCCAGATCCTTGCGGGGTAACTTTGATGTCCGTGAAAAGAAACAAAACGGCAGGAAGGTATGGACCATAGCTCCGAAGGAGGGAAAATCCCATGTTATCATCGTTTATCTCCATGGCGGCGCATACATGGCCAATATCACCAAACAACACTGGAATCTGATAGAGAAGTTGATCCATAAAAAAAACTCAACGATGGTGGTTCCGGATTATCCATTGGCCCCAGAGGCCAGCTGCAAGGAAACTTACGAGTTTATCGGGAGGTTGTATGCGAAATTGATAGCCGAACATCCTAAGAAGAGCATCATTTTGATGGGGGACTCTGCCGGCGGTGGCTTGGCATTGGGATTTGCGCAGCAACTAAGGAACGAGAATAAAAAGCAACCTCATCAGTTGATCCTTTTTTCTCCATGGCTCGATGTTACCATGAGCGATCCCGACCTCCCGTTGTTAGACAAAGAGGATAAAATCTTGAGCATCAGGGGTCTCAGAGATGCGGGACAGAAATACGCAGGGGATTTGGACTTGAAGGACCATCGGGTAAGTCCCATATACGGAAGTTTGAACGGATTATGCAGGATATCGATCTTTACCGGTACCAAAGACATTTTGAACGCCGATGCAAAAAGATGTAAAAAGTTGATGAGAGACCTGCAGGCGGATCTTGACTATTTTGAGTATCCGGATATGTTCCACGACTGGGTGATCTTTACGGGTTTGAAAGAATCTGTCCATGGGATCAATAGAGCAAACAGACTCATTGGTTAGAAAAAGACCGGAGCCATACACATTAAAGACAAAACTTATATGATGATTTCGAATTTTGGTTCATCAATCAACATGGTAAGAGGAAAAACTTGGAGAAGACCACGAATACCATCATCGGATCATTTCGATGGGAAACGGTTTTTTAATCCCACCATAGACGGGAATCTTTTCCCCGGTCTATCGGACGTTTTCCGTATGTTAAGAGAAGGTAGAGCCAAGTGGCCCGAGCACGTAGAGAACAAAGGAGTTCCACGGCTTGATGTTGAACTCGGCCGAGATGAAATCGCCCTGACATTCGTGAACCATGCTACTTTTTTGATCCAGTTACCTCATCTGAACATACTCACGGACCCAATGTGGTCAGATAAGGTGGGCCCCGGAAATGTGGCGGGGCCGAAGAGGGTGAGAGCGCCCGGTGTTGAACTCGAAAAACTTCCCGATATAGATCTGGTGATCATAAGCCATAACCACTATGACCATCTTGATGTCAGAACATTGAAAAAACTCAACCATATGTTTTCACCCAAGGTACTCGTACCCCTGGGGAACAAAAACAAAATTATATCTATAGGCATAGAAAAGGTTCAGGAACTGGATTGGTGGGAAAGTGTTAATTTCGGTGGCGGCACACATATCACCTTCACCCCTACCCAGCATTCATCCAGGCGGGGTCTATTTGACCGGGACCGAAGTCTTTGGGGAGGTTATTTCATACGGGATGGAAAACGGAGCCTCTATTTCGACGGGGATGGGGCATACTCAACCCATTACGCGGAAATAAAAAAACGACTTGGCTCCCCTGATATCGCACTCCTGGGTATCGGTGCATATCTTCCCCGCTGGTTCATGAAACCAATACACATGGATCCGAGGGAAGCAGTGGCGGCCCACAAGGACCTGGGAGCGAAATTGAGTATAGGGATGCATCATGGGACCTTTCAACTATCATCAGAGGGTTTTGACCAGCCTCCCAAGGACCTCAAAAAAGCTTTGGAAACGGCAGGGGTCTCGCAAGATCGCTTTATCACCCTTCAAGAAGGCGAAACAAAGATTTGCTGAGGCGACACATGAACACCTTGTATCATCGAATAGATCATGTAGGGATATTTAGGAAAGGCGATAACTCATTAAAAAGCCTCATCGAAATCAACGAAGTGCCCCTCTTCACGTCTTTCTTTGAGCATTTTGATGAACTTTTCTTTTTTGTATGCCTCCATCATCTCATTTATAAGTTCATCATAGGTCTGTCCCTTGTGTCCCAACCTCTTCAATTTCTCCAGAGTTTCTTCGGTGACCGGTATCCTCTTATCTGCCATCGACATATTACATTGTAAACCATTTATATTATTTGTAAATTTTGGTTATTTATTTACAACCCAGCCCGAAAGGTCCAAAATGTGTGCCACCTCGACGAATATATTGACGAAAATTTTGAAGAATGACACAGCTCCATTACGTTTCTCAAAAACTTCATATAGCCGCAAAACGTTTCCAAAATAGAACTAGAGATTTACCCATCTAAGAGATGATATGATATGTGTGAATCAAAAAAATATTGGGAGAGTTGTTTTGAAAAAGTAGATCTAGAAACTTACGATTTTTCAAAAAGTAAATCATATCCGTTTCTTGCTAATTTCTGTGAAAATTACCTAGAAAAAGGTGATAAAGTACTTGATCTAGGTTGTGGCGGAGGACGAAACTCCCATTATTTAGCACAACAAGGATATGATGTATATGGTATAGATATAGCAATGGGGGCTATCGATGTATGCAAGTTCAGATTCGAAAGATACAATCTATCCGGTACATTCAAGCAGGGCACTTTTGATGATATTCCCTTTACTGATGAGTTCGGAGGTATAGTTTGTATTGCTGCATTAGACCATGTTACTTTTCATGATGCCCAGGAATCCATCCATGAAGTTCGACGTGTATTATCCGAAGATGGGGTAATATTAATGACCTTCGATCCTCCTGGAACTGACGAAGATATTATTGATGACGCGGAAATCTTACCCGATGGAACACTGAAATTTGTGCGTGGCAAACAAAAGGGAATGTTATTTCATAGGTACAAAGATAAAGAGATTAAGTCATTACTTGGGGAGAAAAACATAATATTATTTGATTATACTGAAAATGGGACTCGAATGATTATATCTAGATAAATGACACATAGTATCCATTATAATTTCCATACATATTTTTATGTCTGTAGGACTTACTTTGCGGTCTCCTCGTTTCAACTGCTCTCGGAATTTAACAGATTAAATCCCTTACACTTCAAGTTTTCGTGTCACTTAACTGGGTGCATATGCGCTTCGGGGATCTGCTACGCTCACGACTTCACATCATACCCCAGTCTGTTATGTGAAATTGAAAGAACACTTTGGCAGGCATCGTTAGAGTCTTTCTAACAAAGGGTATTTATAGCATTTGATACCTAATGTATAACGATAAGTATGTCGATCCAAGTGAACGTCAGGTTAAATGAACATCTATTACAAGAAATTGATGCGATCACAAAAGTGCTTCACATTTCTAGGAGTGAATGGCTTAGAAATGTAATAGCTCACGCTGTAAAGGAAGAAACTCTTAATTTAAAAGAAGCTATCGCTTTGGAATACACCAAGGGCCACATATCTGAAGAAGAACTGTCAGAACTTCTTGGTTCAGAATCTGAAGATGTTAAATTCATTGTAAAACATATGAAAGAGGGAAAAACGGAAATCGATAAGTTAGTAGAGAAGTGAAATTGATGAAAAACTCTTTTGTTATTTTTATAAGCCACTCTAACTTGCCAAAGGGCTTAAAACTTTTCAACTCCTCGCCAATGATCCAATTAATGGCTTGGTCTAAAGAATTGTTTTACTGAACTGATATGCTCTACGGGTTTCCGCTAATCTCAAACCAAATAATCTCTCTACGGTCAGGAACTACACATCTTACCCCTATTCGTCAGCCTCTAATTCTCCAGGATAGTAACCTATAAAAACGACATAAAGCTTAAAGAACGAAACATAAAGATGTGAAAAATATGGTGACTAACCGAAGATATAAGTTATTGGCGGATTTTGAAAAGGTGAGTCGGTTTCTGGATGATAACTATGATCCAGAAACGCTGAACAGTTATCTGTTAAGACCGTTCTTTGAATATGCTCATACACATCCATGCTTTAACCATCAGTCCGCTCCTCGTTTCGGTCTGTGGGAGGATGGGGAAAAACTCGTCGGTATAGCATGTTATGAGATGGATCTTGGAGAATGTTTTCTGAGTGTGAGCGAAGGTTACGAACATCTGCTACCGGAAATGCTGGAATACTCTGAAAGGGAACTATCAGCCATATCAGATGGAAAAAGAATTTTAAGTGTCTGGATCACCGATAAAGAGGAAGAAAAAAGTCAGCTTTTACACAGAAGAGGATACAGAAGGGTGTACAGTGAACCGGTGACTATTTTCCCGTATGATAAGGACTTCGTTGAAGTGGATCTGCCGGAGGGGTATTCACTTATCTCTTTAGAGAACGAAAATGACCTGGCAAAGATACATGAATGTCTATGGAAAGGGTTCGACCACGGACCGGATCCTGATGATGATCACGAAGGAAGGTTGTTCATGCAGAGCGGCCCCAATTTTCGCAAGGACCTAACCACCATAATCAAGGCTCCCAACGGGAAATACGCGTGTTATGCCGGGATGTGGTTGAACGAGCAGAATGGATACGCCTATCTGGAACCCCTGGCAACCATTCCGGAGCACAGGGGTAAAGGCCTGGCCAGGATGGCACTCACGGAAGCCATGAAAAAGACAAAGGAACTGGGAGCCAAGTACTGCTTCGGCGGAGTTATGGATTTCTACAAATCCATGGGCTTCGAGACCGTATGTGTAAGGGAGAAGTGGGAAAAGGTTTTGGACTGATACTTCCACAGCTTGCAGCGAGTATTCTGCAAAACTATTATGATGCTGTGATATCTACACTCAAAGGATCATATCATCGTGTTGCATCAACGGCATAGAAAAATATCGTATCAAGGATACTGCCGCGAAGCTAAACATATACTTTTTCAGAAAGGAGATGTTATGGAGATCTATAGAAACGGTCTAGAGATTTATATACATTAGATCTGTGATCTGCAGTGATAACGACCATTTTTTCATTATTTATGGAAATTATAACTCTATAGTCCCCAGCCCTTATCTTATAAAGGTTATACCCTTTTAATGGTGTTAAATAATGTTCAGGAAATTCAGAAGCCTCCTCGACCTTCTTTATTATTCTAGCAGCTATTTGTCTCTCTAGATTTTCTAGATCTTTTTCGGATCGTTCAGTCCAGATTATCTTCATTCTGTAGACCCTAAAAATTTAGAACGAATATCTTCATGGGATTTAACGCGACCTTCCTTCAAATCTTCCAGACCTTCTTTGATCTTTTCTTCGAATTCTGGTCTCAATTCACGCCCATATAGTTTTTCACGAATAGCATCTCTTGCAAACTCGCTAAAACTAGCGTATCCAAGCTCATCCATGTATTTTCTTATATCCTCGTCCATATTTTCAGGGATTTTGATCGGGTGGGCTATCATTTGTATCACTATGTATTACTAAGTGTTACGATGTTAATAAACTTTACGTTTAACTAGACAATTGGGTTTATTATTTTTCACACCTCCTTTCTTTATATTTTTACTTCAGTACGAAAAATATCACGATGGGAACTCTTCGTAATTTAACCCAAGTTTGACAGTAAGAGATAAAAGGTGCTCTTAGTTCAGTTCTTTTCATGCAAATAAAACCAAATTTCCAACGTAATGCGAATCGTTACAAAACTGAAAAACACATCAACTTTATTCTAATGAGTAAGGGGGTCAATTTATTGTAAAAAATAATTCTGTCAAATCCATTTTCATGATAATGGTAAAAGACACAGGTTTTAGCAAATTAACATCTTTTATCAGGAGATGAGACCGAAATACTGTTTTTAAGTATTCGTTTTCCTCTTAAATTAGCGAGAGCTAAGTGTCAAACTTGGGTTATTATTTTCTGGCGATCTCGATGTCTTTTTTACCCATGTTTGACAAGGAAACGCTTGATCCATAAAGTGGAACGGTATTGTTCCATAGATCATAATATACGAAACGACTCATAGGTGATCCGGGACGTATTAGGCAAATGTATTATGCAAATAGACTAACATAATAGAGAAATCCTTAAATATCAGAAACCGTTTTTACGTAATTATCATGAGATTAGTAGAAGATCGTAGTCAGTTCGGATATCCCGTCAGGCACAGACGCAAAGTTCCCTTTGCACCCAACATAAAGGTCCCGAAGGATTTTGCGGAGTTGAACCGGAAGATATTCCAACTGGACAACGAACTGGACAGATTTTTACTCAAGCCTAACGATTATTTCGAGTTGATCAAGGAAGCTTTTGCTTCGAACATCCATTATTCAACGGAGCTTGAGGGAAATCCCCTGGGATTGGAAGAGGTGAGGAGGGTCACAAGAGAAACCTTCAGGGACCCACAAGTTGTAAGATACCAAAGTGAACCCAATCAGGAGATCGTGAATCATCTCCTAGCCTGGTTGTCTAACATATTCCAGGGAAGTTGGAGTCTGGAGATGGTTAAAGACGTGCACGATATGTTGCTGTCAGGTCTCGAAGAGGGGATGCCCGGAGAATTCAGAACCACAAGATCCTCTGTGATCGCGGATGACGGGCAAGAAACATTCATCCCAGCCCCCCCTGAACATATTAAAGATGAGTTGCATGCGCTACTGGAGTGGTTGAACGACTACGGTGCCGGCTATTCGCCCCTGGTAACCGCTACGGTATTTTTTCATGAATTCGAAAGCATACACCCCTTCAGTGACGGCAACGGGCGGACGGGTAGGACCCTGTTCCACGGATACCTGCAATCCAGGGGATTCCCAAACTCCAAGCTGTGCATGATAGAGGCGGAGATATTGAAAGATAAGGAACAGTATTACGAATTGTTGGCCAAGACAGATTTTCACAACGATTATGAACCCCTCATAGAACACTTCACCAGAGCGGTATACAGGAGTTACAAGAATGCAGAGGAAAGGTTCAGGGAAAAAGACCTTCTTACATCGGATATCGACGAATTGTCCAAGAGGATATTGATCAAAGCCAAGAGGAAGGGTGATTGGTTCGACCTCAGGGACCTGAGGGTTTGGTGTGTGGGCGAAAGCGATTATAAACTCAGATCGAGGTTGAATTCCCTCGTGGAACTCAACATAATAGAGGAGATGGGTAGAACAAAAGGTAAAAGGTATATCTTCAGGGAGCCACTAAAAGAGATCCAAGGAAGGTTCCAGCAAAGAGCGGATATGTGAGGGAAACTCGTGACAAAAAGATAAAATAGCTTTTTGATATGGAGAACTGTTTGAAAAAAATGGAGATAGTAAAAATGATTTCTAAAGATGATATCCGGAAACAAATAATCGAGGCAGTGGATTCGGTGAAAACGAACAATCCCATGGCAGGGTCCATAACCAATACAGTGACCATAAACTTTGTCGCCAATGCCCAGATCGCTGTTGGGGGGTCGGCGGCCATGGTGTACCTGCCGGATGAGGCTGAATTCCTGGCCCGGGCCGGTGGAGCGATGTACATCAATGTTGGTGCACTCATGCCTATATACGAGGAGAGCTTGCCCCGGGCGGCGAGAAACCTCCATGAGAACGGTATCCCATGGGTTTTGGACCCCGTTGCCGTGGGCATCGGTCAGCTCAGGACGAAGCTGCTGTGCGGATTCAAGGAATACAAACCCACGGTCATAAGGGGGAACGCCTCGGAAATAATCGCCCTGGCGGGTTTGTGGAATTTGGCAGGGGGTTCACAGGAATCCAGCGCTCGTGGAGTGGATTCAACCGATACGGTCGTAGCTGCAAAAACCGCCGCTATCGCACTTGCAAGGTGGACCGGTGGCGCAGTTGCGGTTTCCGGTAAGGAAGATTTGGTGACCGATGGCTCGGTGGCGATCACCAGTCATGGGGGGTCTCACTTCTTTGAGAAGATAACCGGTTCCGGTTGTTCCCTGGGTGGAGTCGTGGCGGTTTACCTGACCGCTGCGGATCCCCTTATAGCAGCCCTAACCGCAACTTCCGTATACAACCTGGCCGGGAGCCGTGCCGAAAGTATGGTCGATTCGCCAGCCAGTTTCCAGGTGGCCTTCCTGGACGAACTCTATAAAGCAAGTCCCGGGGACGTTGCCGACAACCCATTTGACTTGGAGGAGATCTGACCATGAACACACTCATAGCAGTGGCCATCGCCCCCTGCGGGACGGGGGACGAACTTTCCGCGGAAGTCGCTGAAGTCATAAAGGTGATCCGGGCATCGGGTTTACCTCATCGCACCACATCCATGTTCACCGAGATCGAAGGGGAATGGGATGATGTGATGCGGGTGGTGAAAGATGCCGCTTTCGTTTTAGCGAAAAAGGGGATACGCACGGAAGTCGTGCTCAAGGCAGATATCCGGCCGGGATTCACCAACATGATAGATAGCAAAATTAACAAGGTAAATGAGATCCTGGGGGAATAGGAGATGTGTAGAAAAGAAAAGGTCGATATATCCGCATACTTCGTGGTTGGCCCGGAAAACATCCGTGGGCAGCCTTTTGGTCCGTTACTGCATGATGTGATATCCGCGGGTTTTACCTGCATCCAGCTGCGCTCAAAGGTGGCATCGGCCAAAGAGATGATATCTCTTACCAGGGAAGCAGCGAAGGTTATCGAACGGGCGGATAAGTCGGAAGAGGTGACACTGCTGGTGGATGACAGACTCGATATCGTTCTCGCCGCAAAAAAGCAGGGGATCAAAGTGGACGGAATACATGTGGGTCAAAAGGATATCCCCGTTGAAATATGCCGGCATTATCTGGGGACGGAAGGGGTGATCGGTCTGTCAGCTAGAACCCACGACATGATCGATTACATAAAAACTGCAGACGTAAGCATGATAGATTATCTCGGCGTTGGTCCCCTTCGGGAAACTGCAACAAAACCCGATTGCGGTCTCGATATAGACGGACGTGTGGTCACCAGAAGCTTTGAGGATTTAAAAA
>SLLU01000062.1 GCA_007133925.1 Candidatus Halarchaeoplasma halalkaliphilum
GTAATGGGTGCAACGGTAACCCTAAGCCGCGATGGTGATAATATCGGTACTATAGCCACCGGCGAAACGGGGCGCGCCATATTCGAAGTGGGCTTCAACCCCGCTGATATCGAATTCGCCTACGTTATCGCACACGTGGATCTGGACGAAGATCACACCGGAACGTTCACTGGAGATAGATATGGCCCAATCACCATAGATATATCGGAAGACCCAGTCATTACGGAATGGGATGTTCGGGTTGGTCCCGTGCGGGACAAAGGAGGTAGCTTCGTAAGCGGGGCAACCGTGACTCTGACATGGAACCCGAGCCAGACTGCCACCACCGGTGCCAATGGCATAGCGACCTTCACCGTGGACGTGGACCCTGCCGAAACCACCTTCTCCTACAGCATCGAACACGGTGAACTGGATGAAGCACATACAGGCTCGTTCACCGGGGATAGCTCTGCTCCCATAGTAGTGGATATCGAAGTTGATGACGACGACGATGGGCTGTTGCCATTCGGAGGCATAGGTGCGGTAGTTCTCATAATCATCATAATCATCATAATCGTGGTTGTGATGATGAAGAAGAAGCCTGCAGTCGGTCCTGAAGAGGACGTCTTCGAGGAAGAGATACCGGAAGAGGAACCCATCTTCGAGGAAGAAGAGGAAGAGCCTCTCTTTGAAGAAGAAGAGGAACCTGCCTTCGAGGAAGAAGAGGAATTCTTTGAAGAGGAGGATGAACCCATCTTCGAGGAAGAAGAGGAACCTCTGTTCGACGAAGAAGAAGAGTTCTAAACCACCCAAACCCCTTTCTTTTTTCTTTTTTTTTCTATCTCCATGGGAAAAAATAGTTATATTATACACTACTACAACACTTTATACGAGAGGATTAAAAATGACACGAAAAATCTCTATGATCTTGACGATGACTATACTATCGATGTTAATATTATCTATTACAATCACCGCATCGGGTGACTCCGGGGGCCCATGGCCATACTTCGGTCACGACTTAAGTAGTAGCAGGAGAAGCCCTTACGATACCAGCCATGTGGACGGAGCTGTCAAATGGGTTCACAATGCAACCCTGCCGCAACCGAGGGCCGCCATGCAAAGTCCAGTTATTGACAGGAACGGAAACATCTATATATCCTCCAACTCCGTCCTACATGCCCTGAATTCTAAGGGAGAGGTCCTGTGGGAATCAACAACTCCAGAAGTTTTTATCTCCTCCTCACCTGCCTTGGGTCCTGATGGCACGGTGTATATAGGCGGTGAAGAAGGAATATTCTACGCATACAACCCACGAAATGGTGATATACTTTGGACCTTGGACGCCGGTTCAAGGATCCTTTCAGATCCGGTCGTGAATTCCAGGAACGAGATATTTTTTGGAACAGACGATGGAGTTTTTTTCGCGGTTGATGGTAACCAGCGAAGGGTTTTGTGGAATTTCACCGTTAAACAACCTCAAGATGGAAGGAATGCAGATATCGTTTCTTCACCTGCCATAGCTAATGACGGGACAATATACTTTGGATCTTACAATGGATATCTCTATTCTCTGGATGAGGACGGGAACCTGTTATGGGAGGAATGGTTGGGGCAGGAAGGTATCATCTCGTCTCCTTCTATAGCAAATGACGGAACCATATACGTAGGCTTCATCGACGGGTTATACGCCTTCAACCCGGATGGTAGCTTGAAATGGACATTTCAACTCGAGGATCCTATCACCGGAGAATTATACGGTGTTATGGGGTCCGCCGCTATAGACCGGGACGGAACCATATACTTTGGGTCCTATGAAAGTACCATGTCCGGTGGAGTCCTCGTACCCCAGGGCAGCATCTATGCATTGCACCCGAACGGAGAGCTGAAATGGAGAGTGGTCACCGATGGGGCATTCGCATACTCATCACCAGCCATAGGTGGAGACGGAACCATATACATAGGAAGCACTCATGATACCTTTTTCTATGCAATTAACTCGGATGGTAGTTTGAAGTGGTTCTTCGACACCGGGAGTTCCATGGACTTTTCTTCACCCGCCATAGGTATGGATGGGACGGTCTATGTGGGAAACAATAGAGGATCCATTTATGCATTCACGGGAGAGCCAAGGGAAAGTGAGATGAATTGGTTAGTCATAGGAGCTGTGGTGTGCATCGTCGCATGTGTAGCCCTAGGAACAATATATACAAAAAAAAGGAATAAGGACTGAACTTTATCAAAACCTACGGCCCCAATTGCCTATCATCATACTGTATATGTTCATGCGGTATTCCTTCTTTAAAATATCTTCGGAGAACCGTTTTGATTCATCCAACGATAGTTTGCACACATCCTTTGGTATACCCTCCACCATAGGTCCGATGTCGTTCTTGCTTTCGACCATGATGGTATATATTTCGGAACCATTGGCCCGACCGTACTCAATCTCGTTCCAAACTAGATAGGTCAATTTTTTACTCACGCACATACCGATGATCGCTTCAGCCTCACATATCTTTTTTTTCATATCATCTCTTAAACCAAAGTTAGCAGGGTTGATGATCTTCTTTACGTTGAGCTGGTGAAATCGAGAGATGCATTCTTTTTCTGTTTCTGTTCGAAAAGTGAACGTGGGATGGCTAAAATAAACCACCTTACCCATGAGATCTTTTTTTTCTGCCATGTTCACTCATCCCAAGGCGGCTCATAGGTCTCATCTTCATCCCACATATCATGTACCATCAAATCTAATGCACCCTTATATCCTTTGTTTATCAAAAATAAGCCATAGATCAGAAGTATCACCGCAGGTATAAATAAGAGGGAATAAGGGTATCCAGTATATTCAACATTGTGTTCCATGACCACTACACCGGGACCCGTAAAGTCCTCTATAAATAGCCAGTTAGCATCAGTAGGCAGATCCAGATAACGTTCGTCGGTGGGTGAATTCATAGTAAACCGTTCCATAGGCGGTTTGTCAAGATCCAGATCCTCCCGGATCACGATTCGGATGTTACCTTCACCAACGTAGGTCAGATGTAATTCGTTTGTGATGGCATTGTAGGGTACTGCTATTCTTGCATATTTAATATCAGATGATCCATGGAATTCCATGACAGTTTCCCGAGTCTCCAAAGAAGGGTAGATAGATGCAAAAGATAGTATGACCGCTAAGATCATAGCTAAAAAGCCGAACCAGAACTGGCGGGTGCCTATGAGATACCTCCAGACGTTAGGGCTACTATCTTTTTCTTTCATGAATGTGATGGTTTCATTGATATGGTATCAGTAGCTAATGTCCTCGGGTTTAATCTCCTCTACCTTTTCTGCCTTGCCGCCTTCACCAAGTTTGATTACCCTCAACTTGTACTCTATATCTCCGGCAAAGTGACATTTGGCTTTATGACCCTTCTCTAGGGGTTCTTTGTTTGACGGGGGAGTTTTCTTGCAGATATCCTTGGTATATGGACATCTTGTGTGGAACCTGCATCCTTGAGGAACGTTCGTTCCCGAGGGTATCTCACCCTTGATCGGTATCTCCTTTACCCTGTCGAGCCGATCTGGCTCCGGCTCCGGTACCGCGGTCAGAAGAGCTTGGGTATAAGGATGTATCGGGTTGTCCAGCACCTGCGCCACGGGACCCTGTTCCACTATATCACCCAGGTACATGACACCTATGTAATCCGTAAAGAAACGGGTTGTGGATATATCGTGGGTGATGTAAAGGAATGTTAGATCCTGTATCTCTATAAGGTCTTTCATCAAGTTCAGTAACTCAGCACGAACTGAAACATCAAGCATGGATACCGGCTCATCGGCCACTATGAAATCGGGGTTCAGTATCAAACACCTTGCGATGGCCACCCTCTGCCTTTGTCCCCCGGATAACATATGGGGATACCTGTCTATGAACTCATCGGGAGGAGTCAATCTAACGTCTTCAAGGGCTTTTTCTATCAGTGCCCGCCTTTCGTCCATGGTATCTCCTATTTTGTGTATCAGAAGTGGCTCCTCCAATATATCATAGACTTTGAATCGTGGATCCAATGAAGAAAATGGGTCCTGGTAGATCATCTGGGCCATCCTTCGATAAGCTTTGATACCCCGTTTATCATTCAATTTGGTGACGTCCTGGCCCTTAACATAGAGCTCTCCTGAAGTGGCATCTAGCAATTTCATGACCAGCTTGCCAACGGTAGTTTTTCCACAGCCGGATTCCCCTACCAAACCCATGGACTTCCTTTCATATATGTCAAAATCTATTCCGTCCACCGCTTTTACCTTCAACTTGGGTTTTTTACGCAAGGATTGCATGAATGATTGACTGATCTCGAACTCCTTTCTTAATTTCCTAGCTTTTACAATGGTTTGAGGCATGTTCAATCATCTCCATAAAGGTGACATCTGACCATAACACCGTCTTCAAAATATTCCTTAGGTTCAACCTGACTGCATTTAGCGAAGGCATGCTCGCATCTTGGGTGGAATCTGCATCCCTTCGGTGGATTAGTTAGCTCTGGGGGTGCACCGGGTATATATTCCAATCGATCTATATCCTTGTGCAATCTAGGTATCGCTGCGATGAGCTTCTGGGTGTATGGATGTCTTGGATTCTTGTATATTCTGGAAGCAGAGCCGTGCTCTACTATCCATCCGGCATACATTATGGCCAAATTATCGGATATCTCTGCTAAGATGCTCAAGTCGTGGGTGATGAATATCATCCCGTTGTTCAACTCCTTTTTCAATCGTTTAAGATCGTTCATTATCCTTGCTTCCACAACCACATCCAAAGCGGTCGTCGGTTCGTCGAATATGACCAGATCAGGTTCAAGCAATAGGGCCGTGGCGATAACTATCCTCTGTTTCTGTCCACCACTCAACTCATGGGGATACCTGTAAAACAACTCCGGATCAAGATCCACCATGTCCAAGTAACGCATACATATCTCATCCGCCTTCTGCCCCCGTATATCCTTGTGATACTTTAAAGGCTCTTTCATCTGATAACCCACGGTGTAAACCGGTGTCATTATGTCCATGGCACCTTGGAACACCATGGATATCTTCTGCCATCTCAATTTACGCCTTGCATCCTTTTCACTGAGTTGTGCTACGTCCAAGCCGCCTATCTTGATGCTTCCTTTCACGATCTTACCAGGGGGTTGAACCATCCTAAGAAGAGAAAGTGCCATGGTACTTTTACCACAACCGCTCTCTCCGGCCACACCCAAGGATTCACCGCCGTTGATATCAAAATTTGTATCATCAAGGGCTTTTACGACTCCTTTGCTTGTAAAGTAATGCGTGCTCAAGTCCTTTACGCTGAGTATTCTCTTCGTGCTCATGTGATCATCTCTGCCTCATCTTGGGGTTGATTACACGTTCAAACGCCATACCTGTAGTGATGAATCCGAAGCCTAGTAGCGTTATTCCGAAACCTGGTAACAGGACCCACCACCATTCACCAGCGATCGTTGCGGCACCTGCGTGGGCCTCAGAGAGCATTATACCCCATGTAACAACGTTCGGGTCACCCAATCCGAGTACACTCAAACCTGCTTCAGTTATGATGATACCGGGTATGATCAATGCACCCTCTGCTATTGCATAGGGTAACAATTGTGGTATCATATGTTTGGTAATAACACGTCCACCGCTTGAACCAAGTGACTGGGCCGCTTCTATGTACGTATCCTGACGGATCTGTATGCCTCTGGCACGTATGATCTTGGCCAGGCCTACCCATCCTAAAGCGGTATATATGGCGATGAATATCCATATGGACCTACCCATGGTGATAAGTGTTAATAATAATATTGGAAACAGAGGGATACCTATCAATATCTCGTTGATCCTTTGCATGATCTCATCAACCCAGCCACCGTAGTACGCACTGGTCATCCCATATAACAAAGCTAGACATACGGTGGTTATTGATATTATTCCTCCGATTATCAAGGCCCATCTCGCACCCCAAACCCAGCCGAGTGCAATGTCTCTTCCTGAAGAATCCGTTCCCATCAAGCCGTATTTTCTTCCGCTGAATATCACCCTGGTGGACTCCTCATCCAGTTCTGTACTTCCGGAAGCCCAAACATTTAACGTATACGTTCCTTTCAAGGATTCGGGATCTTCGAAAATGTTTCCGTCTGCCTTAGCAAAGGGAACCATCTCGGGATCTATCTGATATCGGGTTGGTGTTGGTATATCTTCAGAGTGGAAATCCAAACCGAAATTGTATACCGTTTGACGACCCTCGGTGGAACGTAGGGTAAACACGTGGGAATAGGAATCCAATCTGTAGACCTCCATTCCTGAATTTTTAAGATATATCATGTACCCCATATCATCCTGCAGATGCCACAAGGTCCGCTCTTCATTATATGTCCGTATCCGTATGCTATCCCCTGTGATTTGAAGGCCATTTTCATCAAAGAGAGATACTAGATCTCCCGATATCGGTTCGACCCATCGACCTAGTGGTTGATCCATAGGTACATATTCACCAGGGATCATAGAGGTAACCAATCCCATCAATTCTTCGCCGGTATCCTCTATGAAGTATCGGACGTCTCCGTCTCTTATCTGCCAAAATTCCCCTTCTTGTCCGAGAACTCGGGCTTCTCCTGAAAGTGTGATTCCATAATCCGAAAACAGGTCTATCACGGCCGGGTGGGCAACTCCGGTCTCGAAGAAACGTTCGTAATCCAAAAAGAAGTGGATTTCGTCCCTTATCGCCAGCTCCACATTATATTCAAAACCCTCAGTTTCCGTTATAATATATTCCATAATCCGGTCTTCTATGATCCAACCTTCATCCGTAGGAGTTGTAACGGATATGGCGGAGAGATGTATCTCATTTTCGCTAAATTCATGTTCCAGACCCGCTTGTGGGGGAAGTGTGAATGTGAACCTTGATACTATAGAGATCTCCACGTTGAGTTCTGGGTCTATATCAAAAATGAAAATTTCGTCGGTGATCCGCCATCCGTCTTCTGTCGTGTTGAACTCCACATCAAAAGAAAAGGTTATATCATGTTTCCTGAACGCATCGGTTATGTTCATATGGATATCATCATCTTCGGACTCTACGAGATGAGATATCTCCACACCTTCCATTTGGAAAGATTTGGTTTCTACATATACATCCATGTTTCCGTCGATGCGATACAGGTATTCGGAATCGCTGATGATCCAGCCTCCGTTATCTTCGGATATCTTCGCATCTGTGCTAAAGGAGATCCCCTGACCCTCAAAAGCATCGGTAACATTTACGTGGATACGTTCATCCACAATAGATTGTTCCAGATCAGATTCAATTGTGGGATCCAGTGTGAACAAGACTCCGTCTTTTAGTTCGATATCCGTATACATAAGATAATCCAAAATGGGACTCTCATAGATGTGGTATTCAAATAGCACATCGTCAACATACCATTCATCGTTGGATTCGGATATGTTCGCATGATCTGTCAATGGAAAATCATTTGTAGCAAATATACTCCTTAATCGACTTAGGTCACTGAAATACATGTCAAAAAGTGTTTCCTTCATGTCAAAGTTAAAAATATCTCCCCGATCCAATTCGATACTCACCGTTAGGTCTGAATCTATATTGAAGAGGAATGGTTTATCTTGGATGACCCAGCCGTCCTCGTGGGCTATTATAGTTCTAAAACGGGAGAGATCTGCATTGACGTCTCTAAAGGCATTTGTGATATTGTGATGGATCTGATCATCCTCAACAGATCGCTCCAGATCGTCCCTGAGGTCGGGATCGAGTTGAAAGGTATCTACGATTGCGGGAACCACATCAAGGTATAACCCTTCATCCGTATCAAAAACATCGTATGTATAGATTCCATCTTCTACTATCCAATTATCCCCTAAAGCGGTCACTATTGCCTGGGTTCTTAGTGTTATACCGTAGGTCCCGAAGGCAGCTATCAAAGCACTGGTGGCCGGACCTTCCTGCATGTATCCTTCCTTGGCAAATTCGCCTAGTTCGAAATCAAAAGCCTCATCGCCCCGATAAACGTATTCAAACCGTTCTCTAACGGATACTCTATCACCGGTAAGGAAATAGATTTCATGACCGTCAGGCCGCTCCAGATTTACTGTGAGTCTTACTTGAGGTACATTACTGCTCCCCTGGACCCTTAATCGGATATCGTTTATTGGTCTATCGTAATCATTTTCATACGTAAATGTAAATCTGTCCATGCCAGGTTCGAATCCACCATCGGGCTCATCCCTTATATCATGAGGGGCCCAGGTACCTCGCTGCAAATATTCAGCCCATGTAGGTATTGCACTTCTAGGGTTATCTTCCCATCTCATGGGGTTTTGCCATTCTCTGTCAACATCGGGAGCTATGATTGGTGCCAAAATACCTATTATCATAAGGAATACTATTATGCTGAACCCTATCATACCGATCTTTTGACCTCTGAATTCTTTTGCAATGCTGAATGCCCTCTCTTTGATATCTTCAATCCTGATGCTCATGTTATGTACCACCTTATACTTTCTTCTGTGCTCCTACTTCAACCCTGGGATCAAGGTATCCATACAAGATATCCGCTATGAGATAACCCACCACCCATAATATGGTGGTGATATAGATTATTCCCATTATTACGGGCATATCTGAATTAGCAAATAACGCCGCCCTGAACAAAAAGCCCAAGCCAGGCCAATTGAAGATAACTTCAGTTATCATGGCACCTCCTATGGATAATAGGAATGTGATTATGGCGCTCGTTACTATCGGAGGAGATGCTGTGCGAAGAGTATGGCCATAGATGACTCTATTCTCAGGGACCCCTTTTGCTCTGGCAGCCATTATGTAATCGTCCTGTAATACCGATGTGACCATGTTCCTGGTGGCCCATGCACGGGCACCAAATGCAACAAACACTATCGTTGATAGTGGCATGATTAAGCGCTTTAAGACACCCGTATAATAAGGTAATCCCGTTTCATCTGGGAAAGGCATCGCCGATGCAGGGAACCAGCCCAGTTGGAATGAAAAAAACAATATGGCTAACATTCCGACCCACCACATGGGCATGCTACTGGTTAATATACCGAATATAGACAAAAATTTATCGATCTTTGACCCCGCTAGTTGGGCAGCTTTGAGGCCGAGACCGATACCGATAAGGATGTAAAACACCGCAGCAGTGGTGAACAACAGAATCGTACGGGGAAGAAAATGCATTATTATGGTATATACGCTACCATCACTCGCCCCATAGTTATGGGCAGTAAAACTATCACCTAAATTAAAAAACAACGTGTTAATTGCGGTATTATAAACCTTTTCGTGGAATGGATCGTCGATACCGTAATAATCAACCAGCCGATCATATTCGGCCTCCATTGCAGCAGCCCTTGCTTCAGCGGGCATATCAAGAGGCAGGCTCATGGAAAAAGCCTGCATCCTTTCCGATATCAATTGCTCGGTCATCTCATCTGATAAGGCACTGAATGCTATCGCAACCATGAAAACAACGATCACCAGTACGACCAACGCATTTGCAGACCTTAATAAGAAATATTTGAATGTGGCTGGCATATCAATCAAAGGATTCAAGGAGCACTTAGCATATAAAATTTTTGGTTTCCATGACTGTTGTGTGGCCCGATTATTTCTTCCGCTACACCATCTTTTTTTTCGATATGTTTCACCGATGGAATATATTTATGGATGATCCCTGTATCTTTGATTCACTTCCTAGTTCCAAGAAATGGATATTGATCCAGTATGTCTTACCTTATAAACCGATCTATGGGTCTACCACAAGATATCTTGAGAAACAACATCACTAGAGATAGGAAAAAAATAAAAAAAGAAAGGAAGGGGTTTTTCGCTTGTTGTACACTACCCGCGACTCACTGCTTCTTTTTGTGGTAGATAACTACCGCAAAGACGGCACTCAACGCCAGCAGTACGAACATGAATCCCGGTGAATCTTCATCCTCGACAGTAACGATTACAGATTCGTCACCGAATTCAACGAGAGAATCACCAACACTTGTGAACGTATGTTCGAATTCGTGGTCGTTTTCACCTTCTGCAGGGACGTTCAACGTATACACGGTTGTACCATCTATGACAACGTCTATGCTGCCATCTGCACCACCTGTGTTCCTTGCACTGACTGTGATCGTCACCGTAAGGTCTTTTTCACCCTTGGTGGGATCGACATTCAGGGAAAGGTCAACGAGGTTAGCCTCTTCTTCATCGTCTGTGACGCTAACGGAAACTTCTTCCTCGCCCCACTCGATTACATAGATGCCAGCAGCAGTGAATTCATGGGTGAATTCACCGTCCACGGTTTCTCCAGCTGGAACTTCAACAGTTCGTACTGGTTCGGCGTTGACGTATATGTGGTCTTCCGCACCCACATCTCCGATGTTCTCCACGCTGTACTCTATGGTAACTGTCAGAGGTGGGGTTCCGGTCGTGGGTGTTACGGTGAGCTCATAGTTGTCCAACTCATCTACCACAGGAACATCTGTTGCGGTGACTTCCCTGGTCAGAGGACCGAATGACACCTCAAAGACTCCTTCTTCCTCGAAGGTAAAGGTCTCGGTCCCGGTTGCGGATCCACCTGCAGGTATTTCAACATCTCCTATGACAGCACCATCGACGAGTATGTCCACAGTGCCTGCTGCGGTACCTGTGTTCTCCGCATAAGCGGTTATGGTGACGGTCAGGGGTATTCTTCCTGCGGTCGGTGAGACGGTTAACTCGTGGTTCACTATCTCAGCGGCACTGGGGTTCACGTACACAGAACGGGTTGTTACGGACCTGAATACCTGTCCTTCCAGTCCGGAGACGAATTCGAGCTCGTACCAGCCTTCGTCCCAAGTGGATGTCTCTCCACCGGGGATCGTAACCCGCAGATATGATCCTGCTGAGTTCACATAGGTTGGATCGGTATTTTCATACACAGCTAAGCCGAACTCGTCATACACGGTAAGGACGGACTCATAGGCATCGTCATGCCGAAGGTTCTTTGTCTGTATGGCGGGGTACTCTTCGAATACCCTAACACGTACTTCAGCTGTCAAGGAGTCTCCGGCATCGATCTCTATGGGAGAGGTCATGGTACCGTGCCTCAATGCGGCGATGTACAATCGATCTCTCCAATAGTCATCAGCTAGCGGGTATCCATCTGCCACAGTATGTCGTTCCATCTCTACAACCAGATTGGCTGTGTCGTAACGAACGATCCTGAAAGGACCAGTTGCGATCCAGGATAGACCTACATCGTCCTGCCAGGAGGTTATAGCGTTGATCTCCGCGATGTGCTCCGCTTCAGTTATCTGAGCGGGGCCGTTCTGGAGGTACGGGGGTATCCATACGTCGTTACCGCCTTCACCAGCGAGGTTCTTCAGTGTATTCATGAAGTCGATGGTTTGGGTGGAGTCGATCCAGTGCACGTAATTGGTTCCGGCAATGTTCGTCCACTCATATCGGTCATGCGGGGTTGCTCCGGAATCCGCCCAGGCGGTCTCTCCCCTCAGATGCGTCACAGCCTCGTAGAGCTGCCATGGATGCATTGGGAAAGATCCGTAATAGCCGCAGATCTCGGTCTCAGCAGGGAATGTATAATCACCATAATAGGTAACTATACCTTCTTCGGCATCCACGATCTCTATGGCATGCACATTCTGGAACCATGGTCGGTTCGTGGTGGCATAATTGGTATGGAAATAGGCTCCTCCAAGGGCGCCCCATGATTCATCGTAGGAAAGTTGTTTACTAAAGGCATGCGACGCGAGTATGTCCCTAAGGGTGACATCGTGTCCCGAATGCCATGTACCGAGATGATAGTTGTATGTTACGGCAGTGGCAACCTTATCCACAGATACCAAATCCGCAGTATCGGGGTCGTAAGTGTGGGCACCGTTTATCCACTCTTCGGTCTGAACATCGTAGAACCATACGTCACTTCCAGAGGGTGCATCGAGATTACTCACAAGGTCACCATCAGCATCGAAGTCATAATCCATACGCAGCATGAATTCTCCTTCAGAGATGGACTCGCCGTAGCGGGCATTGAATACACCCACGGTTTCCGAATCCGCTATGTAATCCGCCCTCATGGGGATGGAAGTTCCTGTAGCGGGGTTCAACGTTGTACCAGGATCCCAGCTCATCCTCTGGGCCAGAACCGAGTAGTAATCAGCCGAACCATGGATGTCATTCCAGTTATCCATGTACAGATGACCGGTTGCGGAGAATTGTGCCGCAGTGAACGTACCGTCCGTTGTCTTCAGGGTTCTGGGTGAGAAGAACTGTGCCCATCCCGTGGTAGCATCCGTAGCGACCTCGGTTACCGCGTCCCTGTTCAGAGGAACTACGTCTGCAGAGGTCTCCAGGAATATCCTTGAACTCTGATAAACACCGACATAAGATATCTCTGCAACATACTCCCAGTAGGTTTCCTCGTCGGGCACCTGTCCCATGGCGAGGGGCAAAGCATAATCCAATATAAGGGGCTCTGCATAAGCTTCTTCTCGCAGGTAATAATATCTGCCGGCTGCACCGAAGAAACCTCCGGGCATGAACCCGTTGTAATCAGTGTAGAACTGGATGGGTACACCATGCTGGTAAGCCACGGTAACGGAGGATATCCAACCGCCAGTGTAGAAGCCCCATTGCCAATCGGCGGGATCCGTGAAGAGCCAGACGTTAATCAGGACTCGATCAGCCTCGAATCGATCCACATGGATACCGCAATCGCCCAGTAGATCCGAGAAGATACGGCCTATCTGAAGACGGGAATCCTCTATACGGATCAATCCCGGCAACGAAACGTCACTCCAGCTTCCACCGGGGGGCCTGTACTGCCAATACTGTGTTGGCGATTGTGCGGGAGGTCTAAGATCCCCTTCCAGGCTTGGGTCATTCATGGCGTCCGTCATGGCATCCTGTATCATCTGGTATCCCCGATCAAAGTCTCCTGAATAGGTGATACCGAATTCCTCATCGATCCATAGGAGCTCGTCATCGTAAGACGGATTAGTGGTTGCTATCGCTTGATACTGGGCAACCGAAAAGCCGTCGTAGATATTCTCTACGATGAACTGCCTGTCTATAATATGGTTGGTGGCATGCCGGATCTCTCTGATGGAGAAGGGGTTGAAAACGAAATCGTTCGGATCTCCATTTCCAACAGTATCCAAAACCATCCTGGAATCCTCTGTCCATGCAGTGTTATACGTCATCTCCGTATAACTGCCATAGCTCTCCAGGGGTAGGATCCTCTGCTTCCACTCGGCAGGAATACGATCATAGACCGTTCCATCCACTGCTTGGAGGAAGGCATCCAGTACTCCCGTAGCGGTGTCTCCTACACCTACACTCTGTTCGCTCCTTACTTCCAGTCTGATCTCGGTGACATATTCGTCCGCCGAGACCGGACTGCTTCCTAAGACTGCAAAAAGGCTGCTGGCTATTACCGCAACCAATAGCAGGCTTATCATCTTTTTCCATTTCATGGTTATTCTACCTCTAACCAAAACGAACAATGTAGATTATATTTAAATGTTTTGTCGATTTGCCCGAGCAACAATAAATAAATCCTTGGAATAAAACAAATCTATGGCCGTTGATTCCCCTTTCACCCCTCACACTATCCTCTATATACATATATGAATCTATAAGAACATCCACGGAGTCCCGCAAAAGTCTTTTATAGATGATGTGTTCATTCACTTACTTATCCAACTGTGTGGTCACGGGAAAGATGGCTTACCCGTTGCCATACAAAATGGAAAGGTAATCTTATAACAAGTGTCCACCGGAGCGATACAGATGAAGAATATGATACAAGTAGAAGAAGTCCACAAGTATTATGATATCGGTTCTGTGAAGGTTCATGCTCTTAGGGGGCTGGACTTTACAGTTAAAAAAGGGGAAAAAGTAGCCGTAATGGGGCCTTCCGGATGCGGAAAAACCACTTTGTTGAACTGCCTATCGAGCCTGGATGATATTTCTGAAGGAAAAGTGAGCATCGCAGGACGGAATATCATGGAGATGTCCGACGATGAAAAAACAGAGATGAGGGCTTTGGAGATGGGATTCGTTTTTCAATTCTATAACCTGCTACCCGTTTTAACAGCTGTAGAAAACGTTGAACTGCCTTTACTTCTAGCCGGAAGGGCAAAAAATGCAAGAACACGAGCTGAAAAGGCATTGAAGATAGTAGGGCTGGGGAACCGAATGGATCACCGCCCTTCGGCCTTGTCGGGAGGCGAACGACAGAGGGTGACCATAGCCAGGGCCATCGTCAACGAACCCAACATAATATGGGCGGATGAACCCACGGGCGATCTGGATACCGTCACCTCCCAAAAGATCATGGACATACTCGATATTTTGAACGAAAAGATAGGACATACCATGGTCCTTGTGACCCATGAAAGAGAGATCGCAGAAAGGGCAGAGCGCATCGTACACATGGAAAGCGGTGTGATCAAAAGAGAGGAGTTCATGGAGTAAGATATCATGATGTTAGCATTGATAGGGCTATTGGTTTTGTTTGTGATTTTTATCTTGGTGGACGCTTACAGGTACAAAGTCCTCTTCAAGATAGGTGTAAGAAATATACTCAGGAGAAAGGGGAATACCATAATAGTTATCATGGGATTGATGGTAGCTACAGCCATAATATCTTCGTCCCTCAGTGTGGGAGATACCATGGATTCCATGGTAGAGGACGAAATATATGAAGAATGGCATCTTACCGATGTGATTATTTACAATGTAACGGCCGAAGGAGATTACATCCCAATGCCTTACAGAACTTACAATCACATGAAATCGGGTATAATGGAAATAGTTGAAAATGTAGAGGATGTGTGTGGTGAAATCCACGGGCATCTACCCATTTTCAATCCTGAAACAGCCCTGGTTCGACCGAATGCACTGTTCATCGGTATGGACTTTAACGAATCCGATGCTTTTGGTAACTTCTATGTGAACGGTGAAGTCTACGAACCCGCTCTTGGCGATATGGAGATATTCATCGATGAGCGTTTATCCAATGAACTGGATGCAAATAAGGGGGATTATCTTTGGCTCATAAACCCCGAACAGGGAGATTACCTCAATCTAACCGTAAAAGAAGTTATAGATAATTCAGGTAGAGCGGCATTCGGAGGACCTTCCAAGATAATCATGAACCTGGAAGATGCACAGATGGCCCTTGCCATTCCGGATCAGATCAATTTCGTAAGAGTGGCATCCATAGGTGATGTTCATGAGGGTGCCCTTTACAGCGATCAGATCGCTTCGGATATAGATGAGTTGGTCATACAGGTCAACCCAGCATACAGATCATTAGGGGTGGGAGAAAGTAAAAATCAGATTTTGGAAACGTACAGGCAGGATATGTCCCTATTTACGGACCTATTCTTTATATTCGGAACTTTCTCCATCGTCGCCGGAATCATACTTGCAATAAATATTTTCGTGATGCTTGGTGAAGAAAGAAAATCCGAGATGGGTATGGCCAGAGCCGTGGGCATGAAAAGAATATCACTACAGAGGACCTTTTCTTACGAAGGATTGGTATACGCCATAGCCGCATCGATAGTTGGAATCTTTGTGGGTATAGGCGTAACTTACACTATATTTTACTTACTGGAAGACGTTTTCGTCAACGTGGGAGGAGGGTCTTCATTACTGGATTATTTCACCGTCAAGATCGAGAGTATGATAATCGCCTTTGGCGCAGGGTTTATACTCACCATGGGCACGATCTATTTCTCCGTAAGACGGATTTCAAACTTAAATATCGTTAGAGCTATCCGGGATATACCAGAACCACCTTTATCCAAAACCAGCAGCAAATTCTTTTATATGGCCCTTCTCACATTGGTATTCGGGGGTATGGCAACCATGATGGGTATGCGTAACGAGATGTTAGCACCTGCTTTGACGGGAACCTCGTTACTCATTATTGGCACGGGTATGATATTCAGAAGATGGATAGGAGACAGGATATCATTTACCGTCGTGGGAGTTTTCCTACTGTTATGGTGGCTATTGCCTCTTCAAAGATACGGCATATTCGTGGGTTACGAAGGCGGGCTTCCCATATTCATCCTCTCCGGGCTTTTCATAGTCACGGCGGGAGTGTTGATAGTGATGTTAAATGGGGAAATTATCACAAACCTGATAGAAAAGGTTTTCAGCTCAGAAAAGAGCTTCAAAGCCGTTGTGGTCTCTGCCATATCACACCCTATCAAAGAGAGATTTAGAACCGGTATGACCATATTCATCTTTGCACTGATCATCTTTGCCATAACGGTCATGGGGATGATCGTAGGCATTTTTGATACCAACATGGCATTGATAATTGAAGAACAGTCAGGTGGTTATGAGATATTCGGTGTCACCATGATGGGAGTATCCATCGATAATATACATGAATTGATAGAAAACGAGACCGCAACACCCAATCTCAGCATGGATTATTTCAACCATATAGATACTGCTTACAGCGACAGCGTAGATATCTATGGTAGTTCGGACGGCTCTTTAGCCATAGGTATAGACGAAAATTTTGTGGATAACAGCACCTTCGGTATGGCAAGCTATCTTGAGGAGTACGATTCCGCTAGAGACGTATGGAATGCGGTACTGGAGCCGAATTCCCCCTATGTGATAACCAATGCCCCAGGCCTAGGAGGAGGAGGGATGATGGGCGGAGGTGCAGCGTCACAGGTGGGTGCAGGCGAAAGCGTTGGTGCAGGTATCGACGACGAATTAGAGTTGGGTTCCATAATCACTTTCATAAACAGAGACGGGGAGGCCGTAGAAAAGACCGTTATCGGCTTCATGGAACAGAATCTGATCCAGGGTTTCTTTATGTCAAAGGAAACCGCTGAAAATGATTTTGGTATAACATCTACAACCGTATTTTTCTTCAACGTTAGGGAAGAATACGACCCAGATGATATAGCACGTATAATAAACCAAGAATTTTTCGAATACGGGCTTCAAACCATAGTTGTTGATACCATCATAAGAGACGCACTCAGCGCCGCATTCATGTTCTTTGACCTTTTCCAAGGGTATATGGCATTGGGCTTGGTGATAGGGATCGCTGGTCTCGGCGTCATAAGCCTCAGGGCAGCACATGAGAGACGGATGGAAATAGGCATCATGAGGGCCGTGGGATTCGAAAGAAACATGATCCGATACTCCTTCCTCATAGAGAACTCGTTCATCACCATAGTAGGTATATTACTGGGAACCGTATTCGGCATCGCCATAGGATGGCTTCTATGGAATAGCTTATTCAACCCCATGGGCTGGGAGTTCACGATCCCGTGGTTTTCCATAATATCCATAGGGATAATCGCATATGGAGCCATGTTGCTGACAGCAATGCCCAGTGCCAATAAGGCCAGCAAGGTTTCGGCTGCTGAAGCCCTCAGGTTCGATTAGACGTGCCTGCTAAAGGATGTTACTAACACCAAAAAATGCAGTGAAGTTTAAATAAAACCTTTTCCAGTAAACAATGTCTACCCGGAGACGATAACAATGAAAAACATGATCTACGCCGAAGGGGTACACAAGTACTACGATACAGGAGAAGTAAAGGTACATGCCCTCAGAGGATTGAATCTGTCCGTCAAGGATGGAGAGATGGTTGCAATCATAGGCCCTTCCGGTGCCGGAAAAACCACACTGATGAACTGCCTTTCAGGACTGGATACCATATCTGATGGTAAAATATGGCTTGACGGTAAAAATCTGGTGAACATGTCAGATAAAGAGAAAACCCGGATGAGAGCACAAAAGATGGGATTCATATTCCAATTTTACAACCTCCTACCCGTTCTCACCGCTGTTGAGAACGTGGAGGTACCCCTGCTCCTTTCCGGAAAATCGAAGGATGCCCGAAGAAGAGCGGAAAAGGCTCTCAACATAGTGGGTCTCGGTCACAGATACGACCACCGGCCATCCGCCTTATCCGGTGGAGAAAGGCAGAGGGTAACCATCGCCAGGGCATTAGTTAACGAACCAGATATCATCTGGGCGGACGAACCCACTGGAGATCTCGACTCAAAAACATCCGAAAGGATCCTGGACATCCTTGTTAAACTCAACGAGATGATAGGACACACCATGGTTTTGATTACCCACGAAAGGGATATCGCAGAGAGGGCGGACAGAATTCTTTACATGGAAAACGGCGTCATCAAAAAAAGGCTAAAATAGGGGTTTCCGATGGTCCTATTACCGCTGATATTGATATTGGTGGTCATACTTACAATTATCATCGATGCATTCAATCACCCGGTATTGTTCAAGATAAGTTATAGGAACATTTTTCGGAGAAAAACGAACACGGTAATCGTGATCTTTGGGCTCATGGTGGCCACTTCCATAATATCCGCATCCCTGGGAGTGGGAGACACCATGGATAACATGGTTGAGGATGAGATACTCAGTGAATGGCAGTATACCGATGTTACCGTTTTCAACACCACTACCCAGGGGGACTACGTCCCCATAGACCATCAATTGTATCTTGATCTAAAAACAGATATTTTCAATATCGAAAACGTTAGATCCACCGTAGGAGAGGTACACGGTAGGGTACCGGTTGAAAACCCTGATTCACAACTGATCGAACCAAATGTTCGCCTTATAGGGATGGATTTCCATGAATCTTACGATTTCGGGGAATTCTATGTGAATGGTAGGATATACGAACCTGCACTAGAAGAAAACGAGATATTCATAGATGCCGCACTTGCAAGGGGTCTTGAGGCGGAAAGGGGTGATACCCTGACATTATACACCCTGGAACCCATGGATGCGAAGGATTACGTTATTCGGGAAATTATAGATAACCAGGGGCGCCCTTCATACGGTGGGAAAAACAAGATAATCATGACCCTGACCGAGGGACAGATGGTTTTAGGCATACCGGATCAGATCAACTTCATAAGAGTTACGTCCATAGGGGATATACAAGACGGAGCCAGATACAGTGATCAAATATTCCATGATATCGCGGGACTCATAGAAGATAATCCTGAATACGGTGCGGTCACGGCCGTAGGCAATAAAAATGAGATCCTTCAGGATTACAAAGATCGGATGTCACAATTCATGGATATCTTCTTCATACTAGGTTCTTTCTGTATAATCGCGGGCATCATACTCGCGGTGAACATCTTTGTTATGCTGGGAGAAGAACGTAAGTCGGAACTGGGCATAATCAGAGCCGTGGGGATGAAGAGAAGATATCTCAGAAGATTGTTTTCCTATGAAGGATTGATATATTCCGCCGCTGCGTCATTCATAGGAATATTTGTGGGTGTTGTACTTACAAATTTGGTTTTTTATCTGATGGACGATATACTGGCATTGTTCGGAGGAGATATTTCTTTGCTGGATTACTATTATGTCAACCCGGATAGCCTGGTGTTGGCTTTCAGCGTGGGATTCTTGCTGAGCATGGGAACCATTTTATTCTCAGTAACGAGGATATCCAATTTGAACATCGTAAGAGCCATCAAAAGTCTACCTGAACCCCCGGTACCAAAAGAAAGTAAAGTGTTTTTTCATCTGGCTATTTGCGGTTTAATAGTAGGCGTAACTCTCATGACAACTGGTTTCATGATAGAGAGATTATGGTTGCCTGTGACCGGTGTGTCCCTGATCATAATGGGTACGGGAACTATCATAAGAAGGTGGACAGGTGATAGGATAGCATACACCGTGGTCGGGATTTTTTTACTGGTCTGGTGGCTGATACCCTTCGAATTACTTGGTTTGTTCCAGGGGTACTCCATGGGATTGGAGATGTTCGTGCTTTCGGGATTATTCGTGGTCACCGCAGGTGTTCTTATAATCATGTTGAATGGCCATGTTCTCATCGATTGGACAAAGGATGTGGTCAGATCCGAAAAGGGGTTCAAGGCGGTGATGCTCACGGCCATATCTCACCCACTGAAAGAGAGGTTCAGGACGGGTATGACCATTTTCATTTTCGCACTGATCATCTTCGCCATAACGGTCATGGGGATGGTTGTGGGTATATTCGATACCAATATCGATAGGATGGTGGAGGAATATTCAGGAGGATACGACATAGTAGGGTTGAGTTTTGGAAGACCGATAGATGATATACAAAGGGAGATCGTCGAAAGTCAAAACCTCAGTATGGAAGACTTCAACCATATAGATGCGGCCCATAGAGGAATAGTAGATATCAAGATTACCGAACGATCCACTGGTACCGTGATAGGAGTGGATAGGAATTTTGTGGCGAATAGCACTTTTGGTATGACACTTTACATGGATAAATACGGATCTCCGGAAGAGGTATGGGAAGCCGTGATGTCCGACCCATACCTTGTTATAACCAACGCACCCCCCAACGATTTCGGACCTCCCATGGAGATGGATATCGAACTGGGTTCGACGGTGGTGTTCTATGACGAGGGTGACAGACCGGTTAATAAAACAGTAGTGGGTTTCATGGACCAATATTTCATCAACGGTTTTTTCATGTCCAAGGAAGCAGTTGAAGTACATCATAACATATCTTCCAGCACACTGTTCTTTTTCAACATCAAGGAGGGAGTAGATGCTGATGCCCTTGCCATAGAGATGAACAAGGAATTCATTCGGTACGGATTCCAGACAATCGTCATAGCTACGGTGGTACAGGATGCCCTGAGTGCAGCATACATGTTCTTCAACCTGTTCACCGGATTCATGGGCCTGGGATTGGTGGTAGGTATCGCTGGTCTGGGTGTGATCAGTTTGAGGTCCGTTTACGAGAGACGTCTGGAGATAGGAATGATGAGGGCTATCGGTTTCAAAAGAAGGATGATAAGATACGTATTTCTAATGGAAAATTCTTTCATAACCATCACTGGTATCATCCTAGGATCAGTCCTGGGAATCGCCCTTGGCTGGCTTTTATGGTTTGACGGGTTCGAACCCATGGGTTGGAAATTCTATGTGCCATGGAATTCCATATTAATGGTAGGCCTCATCGCCTACGGAGCCATGTTCCTGACTGCGATCCCCAGCGCCCACAAGGCGAGCAAAGTAACCCCTTCCGAAGCTCTCCGGTTCGAATGATAGGGCTATCAGAAACCATTTTATATTGCCTGAGTAACATTACCCCGCAATGTACGAGCTCATAGGTGTTGGTATTTCTTTTTTGGTACTCGGCATACTGATTTCAAAAAAGATTGAATTCGGCATAGCCCTCCTTGCAGCCACTGGCATACTGTTGATCACAAACGAACCCACCATGAGATCATTGGTTTGGATGTCAGAGATATTATCGGAAAGAGAAACCATCAATCTCGTACTGGTAATATTGCTCATCGGCTTGATCGGATACATATATAGGGATTCCGGGCAGGTCCGCAGGATCATCTTGGAACTTCAAAACGCACTCCCGGACCGAAGGATGGTCATAGCTTCCATCCCGGCAATATTCGGCCTTCTTCCCATGCCTGGAGGAGCTCTGGTATCCGCTCCTATGATCGATCAAGAGGGAACCGATCTGGGTATAGACGGGGTTCACAAAGCATTCCTGAATTGGTGGTTCAGACACGCCTGGTTTTCCATTTATCCCCTGGATATGGGTTTGATATTTGCAGCCAGCATAGCAGGTGTCAGCATATACCATATAGCCCTTTTCAACCTCCCCATATTCGTCATACACGTGATGGCCGGGATAACGTTCGGGCTCAGGGGTATCGAAGTGGAAAGTGTAGAACAAAATGGAAGGGTAAACATATTCTTCCTCATCTACGATTTCCTGCCCATAATCTCAGCACTTATGTTGAACATACTTCTGGGTATCCCCCTTTATATCTGCCTGATGCTGGCAGTGATCATACTCCTTCTGCAGAACCATAGTCACTATACCCGAAAAAAGATCCCATCCCTTATGAAAGACGGTCTTTCAACCAAGCTGTTCATGGCTGCCCTGGGGATCATGCTTTTCAAAGGAACTATAGAAAGGACAGAAGCCCTTATTCCGGTAGTTGATATACTGGAAGGACAGGTGCCCCTTGTCTTTGTAGTTCTGCTGGGTGGATTCCTGGTTGGTCTCATGATAGGACATCTTCCCGCGGCGGTGGGGATAAGCTTCCCCATCCTCGTTCCCATGATCCCAAACATGAATTTTCAGATAGCCGCTGCCATGTTCCTATTTGTTTTTCTGGGATACCTGATATCACCCATCCATCTGTGCATAGTGCTCACCCTGGAATACTATAAGGCGGATATGAAAAGATTCTATATCCGGGCCGCGGGAGCGATTCTCAGCCTGATTGCCACAGTGATCCTATGGCTTCTGTTCACAGGCACATTTTTCTTGTTCTGAACATCACCGATACGGTAAATAATCCGCACCCAGGGTTTCTCTACCTATCACTATCTTTTGAATATTTGCGCCCCCTTCTGCGCCCACACAGTAGGACATCACTCCCCGCCATGCGGTCTCAAATATGAACTCGGAGCTGTAACCCGCAGCACCCAGCCAATGCATGGCATCGTCCGCTGTATCCTTGGCGAGATGAGGTGTCTTGTATTTGACCATGGATATCCACTTGGCGATCTCCTTGGGAGAATATGTCTTCGCTTTACCGGTCCTAGCCGACCAACCCTCCTCGTCGTACCTAACATCCTGCATAACCGCCACTTTCTTGACCATGAGATTGCTGGCCTCCATCTCCATGTACCGTTCAACGAATTCGAATTGTATGCCCTCATACTTTGCAAGGGGTCTGCCGAAGGTATGCCTTTCCTTTATGTAGTCCGCAGCCTCCTCCAGTATGCGTCGGGTGACGCCAACGGCACTGGCACCTATGAGTATACGGGCATTATCAAAGCCCTCCATGGTCTGATAGAACCCCTTTCCCTCTTCACCCAACATATGTTCTTCGGGTACCCTCACGTCTTCCATTATGAACCCTCCGGTGGAGATCGCATTCCTACCGGCATTGTTGTAGGGTTCAGCAGGGGTCAGGCCTTCGGAATCGATGGGGACGAAAAAGGCGGTCATGTTTTTATGAGGTGCCTCGGGGATTTTGGGTCCCGTTCGAACGTTCACCCAATAACCTCCACCGATATTCTTGGCTTCCTGAACACCGCTGATAAATGTTTTTTCACCGTTCAACACCCACTCATCACCTTCTTTTCTACCCGTGCATTTGAAGTTTGACACATCGGAACCACCACCGGGTTCTGTGGTTGCTATACCAACATACTTTTCTCCACGGATGGCAGGCTTGATGAACTTCTCTCGGATCTCTTCATTGGCATACCGGTCTATGGTGAACCCCCACCCGGTGCCCACCGCCATGAAACCCGCTGCGGTGGCTATGCTGGGATCTATGTATCCTATGACTTCGGATATGAGGGCTTGATCACTCCATCGGAGACCAAGACCTCCCCGTTCCTTGGGTACGGTTCCCATTATAACGCCCAGATCGGCCAAGCCCTTGATTATATCAGCCGGAAACGGTGACCCGTCCCGATTCATCTTGATCACTCGGTCCAGGGGCAAGTTCCTCTCGGCCCATTTTAAAATGCTGTTCTTGAACAATTTCTGTTCATCGGTGAGATCTCTTTCGTCCCATAGGTTAGTTTCAGCCATTATACCACCTAAATATATGAAGCCCAAAGGGGCTGATCACTCTAGAAAAACTAGATGTATTATAACTTTTGGATGAGGTACTTCACCGTAAGTAGTGTTCCTCGACACCGCAATATTCACATTGCTCGTCGCAGGGTTCCATGTGCACCTGAACATCCATCTCCAGGCATAGCTTTCTTTCGATAGCATCCTTGATCATCTTTTCAACACGGGTACCGATTATATGGGCCTTGTCAACGGAGGTGTCCTTTGGAAGAACCAGATGCATGGATACAAAGAAACCATCTTTTTTCTCCAGCAGCTGAACCCTGTGTATGTCCTTCACATCTCTCAACCCATCAGTCACGTTTTGTATGATCTCCAGTACATCCTTCGAAGGGGGTTCCCAAGGATCATGGTGCACTTCTACCGTTGCGGAATGTTGTTTTTCAAGGTGCTCCTTTAGTTCATGGGCCAGAGCATGGGTCTTTGATGAAGGGGTAGAATCATCCGGTCGCATATGGAGATATATCTCAGCTCTTCCACCATAATCATGCACTTTTATCCCATGCACCTCCTTAACACCTTTGAAGGATTCTGCATCCTCTTTGATCTTCTCCAGCATCTCCTGCGATGGTGCGGTTCCCAAGAGTTCGTCAACGGAGTTCCGGGTATAGTAAAAACCGATATATAAGATGAACAAAGCTATGAAGATCCCCGCCAATGAATCCAGATATGGATAACCCATGGAGGCACCCCAGAGGGCAAGTATAACGACCACCGTTGTGAACACGTCCGTCATATGATGCCATGCATCCGCCAGGAGAGATGGAGATCCCTCGGACTTTCCTACCCTGTAACTAACGGCCCACAGAAGTAATTTCAAAATCGCGGTGGCTGCCACCACCATGAACACCGTTGGCCTTACTTCCAATTGTCCGGGAGGATCCACCAATGTCAATATACCGTCGAAGATGAACGTAAATGCAGTTAATATCAGTATCAAACCGACAAATAGGACCGCTACATATTCAGCCCTACCATGACCATATGGATGGGTTTCGTCCGCTGGTTTTTCCGACAAGCGTAAACCAAGAAGGACACCCATGGAGCTCACGCTGTCTGTTAGTGTGTGGATAGAGTCAGAAAGAAGAGAGAGACTGGAGATGTTGATTGCGATTATGGCTTTTACGAAGAATATCATCATGTTCACCATTATGGAACTGATCGCCACCAACCTTGACGCATCTTTGGTCATCCGAAGGTGTAAGCATTTGGTGTAAAATAAAAGTTTATGATGTAAAACAAGAAAAAGGTTATTTACTTTTGACAAGTATGTACAACATACATGTTTCCTGTTGATGCAAAGGACCGAACATTGATACATCTGAAAGATTATCAAAACCATCAACACAGTATGGTGGTACCTTATGAGATAACACAAGGAGGTATAGCAGATAGCATCGGCATCACCAGGGGTCATTTGACACAGGTGATAAACAGGATGTACGAAGATGGCCTTGTTGTGGAAAAGGTCCGTCACGTGGAAGGAACAAGCCGAAGGAGGAAAGTTTACTTCATATCACCCAAAGGCATAGAGCTTGAACAAAAACTAAGAGAGGAACTTGAATCTCAAGAAATCGTGCTGATCACATCACAGGAAAGAAAAAGAATGAAGATAAAGGATATCGGGATGCACCTCCAAACAGAAAATCCTTTAATGAAAGTTATCAAACATGCGGACACCGACGGTACTGTGGATCTATCCACCAGAAAAACAGCGAAAGGTGCATTCGTGGGTCGGGAAAAAGAATTTGAAACATTGAAAAAGGAATTGAAAAAGGTCAAAGATGGCAACACATCCACCATTTTTTTAACGGGGGTAACTGGGATAGGAAAAACCAGACTTGCGAACGAATTCAGAAGTTACGCGGAGAATCACGGGTTCAGGGTTCTGTCTGGTAAAGCACATTTCGAAACCTCGGGGCCCTATCTGCCTTTCAGAAGAGCCTTGAGAACTCATGGAAAGGATGGTGATGACTTCTTGGATTTCATGCTGTCCCATGGAAGACAAAGGGAATCGGCTAATCTACAAGATCGAAGTGCATTCGAAACACGTAGGGGCGTGACTTTTTTTGAGGCAAAGCACCGCATGGAAGACATCTCCAAAGTAACACCCCTTGTTCTTTATTTGGATGATATGCAGTGGTCCGATAGGGCGAGCCTTCAGTTGCTGTTGTATTTGACATTGAATGTAAGAAAAGAGCAAATACTCTTTTTGATATCCTATCGGCAAGAGGATTTGGGTGAAGATCATCTCCTGAACGAAATATGTGAAAGGCTTCATAGGGAACGTGATGCCAAAATGATCGAGTTGAGGCCTTTGGACATAAACTCTACCGAAAAGATATGTAGAAAATACTTTGATAAGAGAGAGCTACCTGAAGGATTCGTAGATGTCTTGCAGAAGAAGACCGACGGTATCCCATTATTCACACACGAATATTTGAACGAATTAAAGGAAAATGAGACCACTGAAATCTCATTAAAGGAAGATAATGTGGATCTTCCCTCACTTATCCAGGATGTTATAAAAAAGAAGATGGATAGGCTACCCCACCATCCCCTAAAATTGCTACAACTTGGCAGCGTCATAGGGGATGAAATACCATATGAACTTCTTCGGTCCATAAGCAAGTTGGACGAGTTGACCTTGCTGGATTACATAGATATTCTCAAAGGGAGTGATTTTTGGCACGAACATGATGTTACAGAATGTTTTCATTTCAACCACCGCTCGGTCCAAACTGCAGTTTATTTTAACATTCCCAGATTAAAAAGAAGGGCATTACACGGAGCTGTAGCCGAGCATATTCTTGGAAATTACGGAAATGAAACCAAAAACCATTATTCAATTCTTGCTTTCCATTACGAAAAAAGTGGTAACATAAAAAAATCCATCTCGTACTACATGGAAGCCGGAAGATACGCAGAACAGGTCTATGCTCATGAAAATGCCATTGAGTTGTATGAAAAATGCATAAATTTGTTAAAGCGAACAGATTCGGGTGAGGAGATGATGAAAGTCCTTGAGCGCCTTGGTGATGTGCATAAAGTACTCGGTGAATACGATGATAGCAGAGATTATTATCAACAAGGTATAGACCGTCTGGGAAAGCAAAATCATCCTCGCCTTTACAGAAAAATTGCAGAATCGTGGTTAAAACAGGGGGAATTTGATAGAGTATTCGATAATATCGATAGGAGTCTTGCTCAGGTAAATGGGGATCTAACAGAAAAAATTCGGATCCTCCAGGTAAAGGGTTGGGCAGAGATGCAATCGGGAAAACATGAAGGGGCAATGAATTCTTTCAAGGATTGTCTGTATCTTGCAAAAGAGATCGGATCTGAAAAACTGCTTGGTGAATCTCTACACAATCTGGGAACCATCTCCATCAGATTGGGGGATTACAGTACCGGTAAAATACATCTTGAAGAAGCGGTCTCTATACGTGAACGCATAGGAGACAGGGAAGGGTTGGCAAGGAGCTTGAACAACCTAGGGATAATATTTGAAGACCTGGGAGAACTTGATCGGGCACTGGGAACATACCAAAAAAGCCTTGAGATACAGAAAGAAATCGGCATGAAAGAGGCTATAGCCACAGTATACGCTAACATGGGCATTATACAAGGTGTTTTAGGTAATAATGATAAAGCAGAAGATCTGTTCAAAAATAGTTTAGATATGTTCGAAAACATGGGTGACCGACGGGGGATGGCCCTAAGCCTGAGCAATCTCGGTAAGTTATACGTTCACATGGGGAAAATTAAACAATCTCTTGAATTGAATAAAAAATGTCTGGAAATCTCTGAAAGTATAGGATATCAGAGAGCTATTGCCATGGCCTTTAATCATATAGGTGAATCGTATTTTTTATTGGGTGATCTGAAGACAGCAGAGGAGTATTTGGAGAAGAGTAAGGATCTATGTTTGCAAATGGGGGATAGAAGAGGGTATGCCTCGGCCATCGGCAATATGGGGGATATCCACTGTGAAAAAGATGATTTGGAGAAGGCACTTGATCTATTTAGCCAATGTATTGAGGTGTATGAGAACGTCGGTGATCTTTTTGAAACGGTGAACAACCAAACGAGACTCGCTGAGCTTCACCTACTCAAGGGAGATTATGAGACTGCGGAAGGATACGCCAGAGAGGCGTTGGTGTTGGCTGAGGGGAAGAACAATAAGCTCGTAACCGCCATCGGCCATAAGGTCATGGGAAAGATCATGGGGGAACGTGGTGAAATTGAAAAAGCGGTGCATCATCTTCAGAAAGCCGAGATGATGTTCAGAGACCTTAACAATAAACCCGAATTGTGCATGATCCGCTTCGAGATATCCCGGATGTATCATGAGGAAGGAAACATAGAGCGAGCAATAGAGGAAATGAAAGAGCTTGAAAACCTGTTCAACGAAATGAACATGAAGTTATGGGAAAAGCGATGCCGGGATTATGTCCAGAGGTATTTGAATAACTAATAACGTATGTTTTCAGTTTTGAGGAATACACCTGTTTCATCCGTAACTTCTCCCACGATTTTCCCACTTGTTTTCTTAGCGATATCTTCCGAGATGTCTTCGGAAACTATCATGACGAATCCCATACCCATATTGAAGGTTTGGTACATCTCCTTGCAGGACACATTGCCTTGAGTTTTAAGGAAATCAAATATGGGACTGATGGGAAGGGGGTCATCTATGATGTAACCAAAAGATGGGTTGATCCTATTTATGTTCCTAAGACCACCTCCGGTTATATGGGCCATACCCTTTATCTTATGTTCCTTCAGAATATCCATCACCGTTTTTACATAGATCCGGGTCGGTTCTAACAGTAAATTTCCGATAACACCATGGTCGCATTCATCATGATAATCGTATCCGGACTTTTCAATGATCTTTCGGATCAAAGTGAACCCATTGGAATGGACGCCTGAGCTAGGAAGGCCGATTATCTTATCTCCCGCTGTTACCTCATTCCCATCTATGATGTTACTTTTCTTTACGAAGCCGAGTGCGGTCCCGGCTATGTCGAAGCCTTTTACGATCTCACCCAAAGTTGCAGTCTCTCCCCCGACTATTGAAATGTTGGATAACTCTGCACCGCGATTCAATCCTATACCCAATTCACGCATCAATCTCGGGTTGGAATCCTCCAAAGCGATGTAATCAACGAATGCGATGGGTTCCGCACCTACGCATATGGTATCATTAACATTCATGGCTATGCAGTCTATACCCAGTGTATCCCACTTCTCCATGGAATCCGCAACAAGAAGCTTGGTTCCAACCCCATCGGTGCACAGGGTCAAAGCAAAATCACCAAAATCGATGAGTCCGGTGAAATCCCCTTTCATTGACCCTCCGATGCCCTTCCTTGAGAACACCAACATCCGCTTCAGTGCGTTTATGCCATCTTCCTCGGCATGGATATCCACACCCGCATCCTTGTACGTCAGCCCGGTCATGATAGGACGAACAACTCAACGTACTTATCTTTTTCCTGAGGAGATACTCATTCCAGGATATCATCCTGCATGGAAGACAATATTTCTTCTATCTCTGTCTTCTGCTTTTGGACATTTTTCATGGCAATTTCATACCTTTCCTGAGGGATCTCATCGTTCTGGAATTTTTCCTCCAATATGCCTTCCCTATGTTCGAGCTGTTCGAGCTTTTCAGCATGATCCTGGTATTCCAAGAACCCTCCTTTCATATCCGTAAATGCAGTCTCGTAACTATCGTAATCTTGATCCTTAATTAAGTCAATGTCCTCGTCCGCTTCTGAAAATGATCCTTCATATTCTTCTTCACCGGTAAATTCCTTCTTCAGGAATATGATGGTCAATATCAAAATTATCAATGCGATAAGGAGGAATATGATTATCATCCAAGATTGGGTAGAAAGAGATATACTGGAGTCCTCCTCCACGACAACCGATCTTGAATCCCTTGTTTGGTCGGTAGATAATTCAAGGTTGAATTCACCTGTTCTATCTGGTTCCCATGTGAATACACCTACGAACACCTGATCCGCATCTAATTTAAGATCGGAATTGGTCTTGATCTCATGGCCGTCTATCTTGAAAATGATATCCTGGAATCCAGATACCTCACCGATATTTTCCACCCGATAATGCAACATCAATCTATCTCCTTCTTTGATATTGCTCTCACAATCCATGATCGTGACCACAAAATTGGGTTCGCCCACCGTTATGGTCACCGGACTGGAGTCAACGTTATTGTATGAGACCATCACTTGGTAGGTACCGGTCCTTGTCTCGTTGAACACGCCGTTATCGGCGTTTTCCCAATCGAATTCCGTAACATCGTCGGTTATCAGATTGCCGAAAGCGTCCCAGGCTTCAGCCTTGAAAGATAGCTCCATTCCGGCAGTGATGATCTGGTCTGCTTTTGGATATATATCTACTCTGTTTGCAGTCCCCGGTTCCACGATCAGAACCGCAGTGTCCATCAAATTGCCATATGCACCGGTTACCTCCCAGCTACCAGCGATCTCCGAGGTATAAACATTCTCGTTCCAATTTCCAGAGGCACCTATCCCGATGAACCATTCGATGCCATGGGTGATGTCTTCTTGCACCACATTACCGAATTGATCATACAGGATTCCATGATAAGAAGTCGAACTCCCTGCTGTTATCGTTGTACTTTGAGGAGCTATCTCCAATACCGTTTGTTCTCCGGGTATTACCGTCAACATAGCGGTATCCTCCAGATTACCATACATCCCGGTAATAGTCCATGAACCTGATTTTCGTGATGTATACACATTCAAAACCCATGTTCCTCCTGCTTCGATATCGATTACCCATTGTACTTCGTCCGTTATTTCATACTCGTTACCGTACGCATCGTATGCCGTTGCGGTATAGCCGAGGGAATCACCTGCCGAGACGGTTGAATCCCCTGGATTTATAGTCATTGCAGTGGCGTCCCCAGGCAATACTATCACTTGTATGGCGGAAGAACTTATTCCATCATATGCCGCTATAATGAGATATTCGCCCGATTCGGTTTGGTGGAACATTCCGTGGTCATCCGTATTGTACCATTGGAATTCCGAGGCATTGTCTTCGATCAAGTTTCCATATCCATCGTATGCAATGGCGGAGAACTCGATCTCCGTTCCCGCTGTAATGGTCATGTCCATATCCGGCGATATGGTTACGGTGTGAACGGACGAAGGTTCAACTGTTACGTTGGTGGGCGACGAGGTTACCCCTTGATACATGGCGGTCACTTCGTACACACCCACCTTCTCTTCGTTGAATACACCGAAGTTGTCTGCATTGACCCACGTGAAATCCGTTACTAAATCTGTGATCTGATTTCCATACTCATCGAAAGCCGTTGCATTGAATGTAAGTTCGTCTCCGGCGATCACTGTTTCATTTCCCTCTGGTGAGAGCACTATTGAATCAACAGCAGCGGGTTCAATGTAAATTGTCGTCGTGGGAGAGGAAATGTCATGATAAGTGGCCGTTACGGGATAGGTCCCCACCAATGTTTCGTAAAACACTCCATTCGCATCCGCATTGAACCATTGGAATTCCGAGGCCGTGTCTTCGATCAAGTTACCATATTCATCGTATGCGGTGGCGGAGAACTCTATAGGCGTTCCCGCTGCAACGGTCATGTCCATATCCGGTGAGATCGAAACGGTGTGGACGGAGGCAGGTTCAACTCTGACTGTGGTGAAAGATGAGGTTACCCCATGGTACGTAGCCGTCACTTCATACACACCCATCATTTCTTCGTTGAAAACACCGAAATTGTTCGCATTGACCCAGGTGAATTCCGTTACTACATCTGTGATCAGATTTTCATATTCATCGTAAGCTGTTGCGCTGAAGGTAAGTTCCTCTCCTGCTATCACTGTTTCGTCACCCTCAGGAGAGATAAACACAGAATCCACAGTAGCTGGTTCCACGTTCATTATCGTCGCTGTAGATGCTATGCCCAGATAGGTGGCTGTTACGGGATAGGTCCCCACCAATATTTCGTAAAACACTCCATTTTCATCTGCATTGTACCATTGGAATTCCGAGGCTGTGTCTTCGATCAAGTTACCATACTCATCGTATGCAGTAGCGGAGAACTCCATCTCCGTTCCCGCTGCAACGGTCATGTCCATATCGGGTGAGATCGAAACGGTGTGGACGGAGGCAGGTTCAACCGTGACTGTGGTGAAAGATGAGGTTACCCCATGGTATGTGGCAGTCACCTCATACACACCAACCATCTCTTGGTTGAATACAC
>SLLU01000033.1 GCA_007133925.1 Candidatus Halarchaeoplasma halalkaliphilum
AAAGGATCACCACGGTATGGTGCTGGTTGCCACGGGTCTGGGCCATATACACTCGGATCTCATCCCCGCTGTTAGGGGGGTCATCGAAGGAGGCACACCGGTGGTGGTCACCAGTCAATGCATACACGGTACGGTCAATCTGAACGTTTACTCCAGCGGCAGGATGCTTGCGGAGACCGGTGTGATATCCGGCAGGGACATGCTCCCGGAAACCGCCCTGGTCAAGCTCATGTGGGCACTCTCCCTGGACGAGGAGGTAAATATCACCATGAACGAGAACATCTCCGGGGAGTTTTCAGGGAGGAGGCGTTGAGTATGGCTGGGCAAGATTACGATGAGCTGGGCTTGAAGGTTGGACTGGAGATACACCAGCAGCTGGACACCGAAAAGCTGTTCTGCCGCTGCCCCTCGGACATGGTGGAGGAATCGGAGAAGGATATAATGCGTTATCTCAGACCCACGGCCAGTGAACTAGGTGAGGTGGACAGGGCCGCTCTCATGGAGGCCCGAAAGGGCCTTCGATTCAGATATCAGTGTCCCGAACCCTCGTCCTGCCTTGTGGAGATGGACGAGGAGCCTCCGGAGGGACCGGACCCCAAAGCCATGGAATTGGCTTTGAAGATTTCCCGTATGGTGGATGCGGCTGTGGTGGACGAGGTGCATTTCATGCGAAAGGTGGTTATAGACGGTTCCAACACAACTGGATTCCAGAGAACGGGTCTCATAGCCACCGACGGAAAGATAGTTTTCAACGGTAAGAACATAGGCATCTCACCAATCTGTCTCGAGGAAGATGCCGCAAGAAAGGTGGAGGCTGACGGTGAGGAGAAGGTGTATCGGTTAGACCGATTGGGGATACCCCTGATAGAACTGGCAACCTCTCCGGATATAACTTCCCCGGAAGAGGCCCGGGAGGTTGCCCAGTACCTCGGAGGATTGCTCAGGGCCACAAGGTGCGTAAAGAGGGGTATAGGTACCATACGTGAAGACGTCAACATCTCCATCAAAAGGGGGGCAAGGGTGGAGATAAAGGGTGTGCAGGAACTCAGGATGCTTCCCAGCTACATAGAGATCGAAGTGGAACGGCAGATCATGCTCTTGGAGATAAAGGACCTGCTCCGGGAGAGGGGAGCTTCCGTTCCCGGGGAAATTCATGATATGACTCCCCTTTTTCAAGACTGTTCAAGCAAGATTGTGAAATCCGCACTGGCCGCGGGAAGGGGCGTGTTCGGGACAAAGCTGGAGGGATTCAAAGGAATTTTACGGGCCGAAGACGGCGCACCCCTCCTGGGCCCCGAGATGGCTGCCTACGCGCGAACTACCGGCGTGGGAGGTATATTCCACAGTGACGAGCTTCCGGGCTATGGCATAGGCGAGGAGGAATGCTCCAGGGTGGTGAAAGCCCTGGGTGTGGGGAACGAGGATGCCTTCGTGCTGGTGGTGGATGAACCGGAACGGGCACGGGATGCCCTGAAGGAGGTTTGCCATCGGGGCACCTTGGCCCTGGTTGGTGTTCCCGAGGAGACCCGGAACGCCCGGGATGATGGTAGCACGGTGTTCCTGAGACCCCTGTCCGGGGGTGCCCGGATGTATCCCGAAACGGACATACCCCCCTATCCCATCGATAAAAGAAAACTGGCTGGGCTGGAGCTACCGGAGACACCGGACGAGATGGTCAAGCGTTTTCACCGGGAGTACGGGCTGAACCAACAGCAGAGTCGCCAGCTCTTCAGGAAGGGGTACGACCTGCTCCTGGAAGAGTTGACGGCCGAGGGTATAGATGCCTCCATGGTTTCCAACACACTTCTTCAGACATATCCGGAGCTATCCAAGGAGGGGCTGGACCCCGATCAAATACCCGAGGAGGTCCTCAGAGACGTACTGCACAGGGTCCGGAGGGGAGACTTCGCCAAGGAGGGCATACAGAAGATTTTAACCCTGACACTCCAGGGCAGCACCGTTGACGAAGCCATCTCCCGGGCCGGATTGGAGGGGGTGGATGACGAGGCTGTGAAGGAAGTCATACGCAGGGTGGCGGATGAAAGAGAGGATTTCATCCGTGAGAAAGGGCCGGGAGCAGTGGGTCCGCTCATGGGTGTGGTCATGAAGGAGTTTCGGGGCAAGGTGGACGGGAAAAAGCTGAGCGTTCTGCTCAAGGAAGAGATAGAGAGGAGAGTACATGGATGAACTTCTGGAAGGACTAAAGGATGCCGATCCTGATAATAGGGCGGAATGTGCCAGGAAACTGGGCATAGATGGGATCCACGAAGCGGTACCTCACCTGGTACGTGCGTTAAAGGACAAGGAACCCCTGGTAAGGGCCAATGCCGCCCTTGCCCTTGGACATCTCAAACCATCAAGGAAGAGCGTGGAGGCCTTGATCCCTATGCTAGCTGACGAGGAATGGATGGTCAGGCACGATGCTTCTATGGCCCTGGGAGAACTTGGTGATATGCATGCGGTCGCTCCCTTGGTGGACCTCTTATCCGATCCTGTTCTCGAGGTGCGCATGAAGGCAGTGGATGCCCTTGGGAAGCTGGGTGATGAGAAGGGACTTCAGGCCCTGGAAAAACATGTGGATGACCTGGAGGTCCTTGACGAACTGGTCCTGGCTTTTTCTCGCAACAAGTGTAACCACAGTCTCATCAAACTGTACGATATGGGGAGTGATGACATACGGATAAAGGCCATCGGGGGCATAGAACCGGACATGGCCCACGAAGAAGTGTTCCTTCGAGCCATTAAGGACGATTCGTGGAGAGTACGTGAAGAAGCCGCCAAGGCCCTGGGAGTAATGAACACCGAGGCGAGTGTTAAAGGACTGAGAAAGCTCCTGAGAGACAGCAGCCACTATGTGGTGATCCAGGCCCTCCGTGCCCTGGTGAAGGTGGAAGACCGGGATTCCCTGGAGAAACTGGAATCACTTGGTGAACATCCCGAATCGGCCGTCAGGGGTGAATGGGCCAGGACCACTGCAGCCCTGGGAGGGGATTTCAGGGATATATTGGATGCATTCCTCTACGAGAACGACTCCAGGACAAAATGGGTCATGGCCGAATCCATGGGTGAAGATACGGGATTCCGGGATGAGCTCGAGGGTGCTTACCGGGATGCAGTGGGCGATGAGAAGGTCCTCCTTGCTTGCTCATTGGCATGGTCCGGTGACAAGACAGGTCTTGATGACATACTCGAGGCCATGGTGGATATGAGGTGGAAGGTGAGGCAAAAGGCAACGGAGGCGGTTACGAACATCCAGTGGGATACCCTAAACAAGAAGGAACGTAAAGCATTGATGAGGACCATGGAAGGACTCCTTGAGGACACGGACAAATGGGTGAGGATAGCTTCCATAAAGGCTCTGTGGACCATATCTCGTGGTAATGAGGAGGAAGGTAAGGTCCGTGATCTGCTTGAGAAAGTGAAAGACTCCGAGATGGATCCGGATGTTATGGAAGCCTTGGGATACCAAAATTTCAAATAACTTTTCACCTTTAAACTAACCATATGCTCACCATCCTGCTGATACTGCTGGCATCGGCCTTCGTTCCCTCACTGCTATACATGGTTTTCATCCGGAACGCAGAACGGTACCGACCCGTGGATTGGTGGACCATGGCTTCTCTTTTTATCTGGGGTGCTCTGTTCGCAGTGATACTGACCCTGGCCATTTCCATACTGTTCCTGGGTGTACTGTCCCTGGAAACTCTTCAGGAGGAATACATGTTTCTCCAGCGTCTTCAGGACCCAACGGTCATGACCCTCTTTACCGTGTGTGTCGTAGCACCCCTGGTGGAGGAGTTCGCCAAGGTCATGGGTGTGGTTAGAAAGAAGAGGAGGATAGTGGAGCTGGAGGATGGATTGGTCATGGGTGCCGCAGTGGGGTTGGGCTTTGCTGCCACGGAGAACCTTCTCTACGGCTCCAGTGCTTACATACAGTATGGATTCCAATCCTTTGTGGTGCTCATAGTGGTTCGCAGTGTGGCCAGCACACTGCTTCACGGCAGTGCCAGTGCAGTTGCCGGCTACGGTATATCCAAGGGAAAGTTCCACGGTGGTTACCACGCGGTCCCCTACTATTTTGTGGCGGTGCTCATGCACGGCGCCTTCAATTATCTGGCATCCATGGGTCTCTTGTACGATGGTGACATACCCCTGTTGGCTCTCATGGCCGCTGTGATTTTCTCCCTGGTATCCTTCAAGCTGGTCAGGGGAAAGATTAAAGAACTTGATGGAAAAGTGACCTATCGCATTTAGTTGGTGTAGATGATCGCAAAAAAGTCATTCCCGGAAAAGGGTCTTTCTGAGGACCTGATCATGGAACGTATACTCGAGGCTTATCACCTGGACATGGATTTCAACTGCGGTAAGATATTCGGATCCATGTGCACATCTCCCCTGGAAATCGCCCGGAAGGTCCACGGCATGTTCCTCGATTCAAATCTGGGAAATCCGGGTCTTTATGAGGGTACCATATCCCTGGAAAGGGAAGTACACGGGGCCGTGGCAGACCTGATCAATGCACCTGACGGGTACGAGGCAATATCCGTTGGCGGGGCGACTGAAGGTAATATAATGGGCCTGTGGAAAGCCCGGAACCAGAGCGGGAAGAGGAAGGTACTCCTGCCGGTTAGTGCTCATTTTTCCTTCAAAAAGGCATGTGATCTTTTGAATATGGAACCGGTCATGATACCCCTGGGTGAAGACTATCTTCCGGACCTTGCGGTGATGGAAGATAGATTGGACGGGGATACCGCCGCGGTGGTGGGGGTGGCAGGCACTACTGAGCTGGGCATAGTGGAGCCCATAGAAGCCATTGCCGAGATCGCCGGAGACGTGCATCTGCATGTGGATGCGGCTTTGGGAGGTTTCACCGTTCCATTTCTGGATAACTCTGACATTTCAGTTTTTGATTTCTCCATACCCGGTGTGGATTCCCTGGTATTGGACCCCCACAAGATGGGTCTTTCAACAGTTCCCCTGGGGCTCTATTATTCACGGGATGAACACCCCATTTCAGTTGAATCTCCTTACCTTACCGGTAAACACCAGAAGACGATCACCGGTACCCGTACCAGCGCATCCATACCTGCTTTCTGGAGTGTTATGAAATATCTTGGATCACAGGGATACAGAAAGATACTTGAGGGCTGTATGGAAAAAACTTACTGGCTAATGGAACGGGGAGTGTCCCTGGGGCTCGATCCTGTTATATCCCCCGTGCTCAACATAGTCACATTTCACCACGATGACCCCTGCGGAGTGGTAGATCGTATGGCGCAAAATGGATGGAACATATCCCGGACGGTGACCCCTCCTGGTTTGAGGTTTGTGGTCATGCCCCATGTTACCAAAGATGCCATAGATAATATGATCCCTGTACTGGAGGAATCCCTCTGATCCTGAGTGGATACCGCTTTGATATGGAACGTGCACGGGAGGAACTCGCCTCACTTGGCGTTAGAAGGGCCATGATACAGCTCCCCGACGGACTGCGTTACAAGTACGAACAATTCTCACGGGAGGTGGGCGTGGAAACGGAACTCTGGGGTGGCAGCTGCTACGGTGCCTGCGACCTTCCTTGGTCCATAGGCGATGCCGACGCATTGGTGCATGTGGGGCACTCTGAGATCCCTTCACTAAAAACAGATTATCCCGTCATATATGTTGAAGGAAGGAGTATCGTTGAAAATCCTTTTTCCGTTGAAGTCCTCCAGGCATTCGCCGGTAAGAAGGTTGCTCTTTATTCCACCCTTCAATTCATGGACCAGAGGGATGAGATCGGCATGATGCTGGAGGAGATCGGTGCGGAAACTGTCATGAGGGAAGGAGACGGACGGATCAGGTATCCTGGGCAGGTTCTGGGCTGCAATTACTCGTGCAGGACCCGGGCGGATGAACACCTTTTTGTTGGAACAGGTAAATTCCATCCCATGGGTCTCTCCATGTCCTTGAAAAAAGCTATCCACCATTTAGACCCGTGTTTGGGTACCCATGAGACCACCGGGGATATGTTGGAGCGCACCATGAGAAAGAGGTTCGCCGCCATAACCCTGTCTGAGGATGCGGGACCGAAAGCACTGCTGGTTTCCAAAAAAGGAGGTCAGAACAGGCTGTCACTTGCCAAAGAGGTCAAAAGCAAATGTGACGGTTGTGTGGTGGTTCACATGGACGAGATCACCCCGGATATGGTGGATTCGCTGGGGTTCCGTGTGGCGATCAACACTGCTTGTCCCCGTCTTGCATTGGATGACTCTTTGCGGTTCAAAACTATAATGCTCACACCTCAAGAGCATGCTATCTCGGTAAAAGAGCGTACTTGGGACGAATGGACCATGGATGAGATAGTTTGATCTAATCGCAGCTTTCGGCGTCGATCTTGTTGAACCTTTCCTTGTAGGTGGTTATGACCATCATACTCTTTACATCCTCTATACCGGGAAGGCTAGTGGTCTTTTCAAGGAGGTATCTTTTCATGTGATCGTAATCTCTGAATCTGGCTTTAACGATCAAATCCACATCTCCTGTCACCAGAAAAACATCCTCTATGTTATCGGATTCGGATAGTTGTTCAGCCACGTGATCAACCTGTTTTGTGTCGACCTTTATGGATATGATCGAGCTCACTCCTCGGCCTTCGTAATAACTCGATACCACTCTTTCGTATTCTTCATTTACTTTTTCTTCACTCATATTACCATCTCTTTTTATCCGTGAGAACCTTATCCGCTGGTCATGGTTTCAGAGGGTATTCTCTATCTCTTCCTGAATATCCTCGTAAACCTGCTGTAAAAGGTTTTCAAGTAACGGGTTTTCGTACTCCACGTACCGGCCAAGACCGGTCTGTATCTTTGCCAAAAAGGACGAATCGTTCCTTATTATTTCTATCGTACAGAGGGTTTCTTCCATCCAGTCACCTCATTTAGATGCAGGTATAACCATACCATATATAAACTTTATGAATCTGCGTATAAATTTTTTCTTTTTTTAAATGTCCTTTCAAGGCTGGGATATCCACCAAAGTTTTATAGTAGGAGAATATAGTCCACCCAAACTAGAAAAGGTGTATCCAAATGGTGGAATTTCAGGTATCTATCGCAGATCCAAAGGAAGGAAAGTCTTTCCAAACCAAAGTCGAAGGGCATCACGCCAATTCACTCATAGGCAAACACATAAATGATGAGGTGGACGGCATATTCGTGGGATTACCGGGTTACAAACTCAGGATCACAGGTGGAAGTGACTCTGACGGTTTCCCCATGAAGAAGGGCATGATAATGCCTGGTCGAAAGCGTATAATCGGCAAAAAAGGTATAGGATTCAAATCTAATCCTAAAGATGTTAGGGTGAAAAAGACCCTTCGAGGGAGCCGTATATCCTCGGATATAACTCAGATCAACATGAAGGTGATCGAGCACGGACCCAAAAGGGTGGCAGATGTCTTTCAAAAGGATGAGGGCGAGGAGTAATGAAGGTACCGGAACAACCTGAGGTAAACATAGGCCTGGTTGGCCATGTGGACCACGGGAAGACAACCCTGACCAAAGCCCTAAGCGGGGAATGGACTGACAGGCATTCCGAAGAGACCAAAAGGGGCATCAGCATACGCCTCGGTTACGCGGATACCGCATTCTACAAGTGCAAAAACTGCCATGGGACTGAATCCTACACACCGGTTCCCGAGTGCAGGAATTGCGGGGGAGAAGTTGAGTTACTCAGATGCGTGTCCTTTGTGGATTCTCCCGGTCACGAGACACTCATGGCTACCATGCTGTCCGGTGCATCCATGATGGACGGCGCGGTATTGGTCATTGCCGCCAACGAAAAATGTCCCCAGCCCCAGACACAGGAACACCTCATGGGATTGGATATATCCGATGTAAAAAATGTGATAATAGTTCAGAACAAAGTGGACCTGGTGAGTTCCGACAAGGCAAAGGAGAACTATGAACAGATCCGAAAATTCACCAAAGGTACAGTGGCGGAAGATGCGCCCATAATCCCTGTTTCCGCTCATCATGATGTGAACATAGATGTTCTCATAGAGGCCATAGAGAAGCACATACCCACGCCGGAAAGGGATGAAAAGACCGCTCCCCTTATGTCCATAGCACGTTCATTCGATGTGAATCAACCGGGAACTGCCATTGACCAACTCAGAGGTGGTGTGATCGGTGGAAGCATAGCCCGGGGTATATTGAAGGTGGGTGACGAGGTTGAGGTCCGTCCTGGATTTAAGAACGAAACTACCGGGGAATCCCGATGGGACCCCATAATTACAGAGATAAGAACCTTGACCTGCGGAGCCCACGATCTCGATATGGCAAAACCCGGGGGTTTGATCGGTGTAGGTACCGGTTTGGACCCCTCTCTCACAAAGTCCGATTCCCTGGTAGGCCATGTGTTGGGATATCCTGGAGAGCTTCCCCCCATAAAGGAAGAGTTCGTCATGGAGGTCCACCTTCTGGATCGTGTGGTGGGTGTGGACGGAGACCTCAAGGTGGAAGAGATAAAGACCCGGGAACCCCTCATGTTGACCGTGGGCACGGCCACCACTGTGGGTGTTGTCAGTTCTGCCAGGGGAACGGAAGGCGCCGTCAAGTTGAAAAGAGCGGTGTGCGGCGAATCCGGTCAGAGGATCGCCATAAGCAGAAGGATAAAAGGTAAGTGGCATCTCATAGGATACGGTATCATTCAGTGATTTTTTTACGCTAATAGTTCTACTCTTAGATGATAAGAGGGTAAAAAGTGAGCAACAGACAGCGCGCCAAAGGCCGAGAGTGGGCTTCAAACAGTTCGATTTACCTTTCTCCCCGTAGGGAGCGAGGCTTCGAACCTAACCCATCGGCCTAGGGGTCCGCGAAGGACCTAGGCCTCCCATGGGCTCACGCACCATAGTACCGCAAAGAACGCAGGTAGGCTTAACTTCTGGGTTCGGGATGGGGCCAGGTGTTTCCCTACCGCTATGGCCGTCATGTTGCTCGTTGAAGCAGTTAAAGTTATCACGTATATATACCTTTTGTTATCGTCCTGGCTTAAACGAAATGGTTTAATCCTTTGAGGTGATAACGGTAGCGTGTATTGCGGAATAGACGAGGCAGGCAGAGGGCCGGTGCTGGGTCCCCTGGTCGTGGCCGGCGTTTTGGTGGAAGAGACAGGGCTAGTCCAGGAGCTCGGTGTGAAAGATTCAAAAAAACTGTCCCCTTCCCGTCGCCAGGAATTGTACGGGCGTATAACGGACATGTTCGAGTACCATTCCATACATCTGTGTGCCGGTGACTTGGATTCCATGATGAAAGGCATGACATTGAACGATATCGAGGTATCACTTTTCGCATCGGTCATACGGGAACTGTGCCCGGAGAACACAACGGTGTACATGGATGCCGCTGACGTGAACCCGATCAAATTCGCAAGAAAGGTCCAGGTGGGCCTTTCAAAGAGGGTGGAACTCATCTCCGAACACGGTGCCGATGACAGATACCCTGTGGTTTCCGCAGCCTCCATAGTGGCCAAGGTCGAAAGGGACCGGGCCATGGAGGCAATCGCAGCGGAGGTGGGCATGGATGTCGGTAGCGGTTATCCCTCGGATCGGAAGACCGTTCGATTCCTGACGGAGTGGGTGGCGGAGCACGGAAGTCTTCCCCCTTTCGCCCGGAGTTCGTGGAAAACATCCGCGGATATATTGGGAAGGAATAAAAATAAAAAATTGACGGATTTCTAAAAAAGCTTATAATAGACCATGTCCTAAGGAGGGTAAAAGAGTTGTTTACAATGGCTGATAAGGAAGAGATCAAAGAGATGCTTGAAACAGTGGTTACCGCCTTCGATAAGAAATCCAAGGAGGATGAAAAGCTGAGGGAGAAGTTGAAGGATTTCACAAGGGACATCGCCATAGACCTTGAGGATGACCTGGATTTCAACTTCAAGATATCCGATGGTAAGGTGAGCGAGCTCAAGGAGGGTAAACTGGACAAAGCGGACATAACCATAAATACCGACAGCGATACTCTCAAGGCTATACTCTCCAAGGAGATGAGGCCCATGGAGGCCTACGCCCGGAAGAAGATAAAGGTCAAAGCATCTTTCCTAGACATGCTTAAGATAAAGGACTTGTTCTAGCTGTAACGTTCTACCGCCTCGTCCGGGAGTTTCATGAATTCCCTCAGCAGACAGGTGGCGTAGCTGCCCTTTTGGAGGATGAACCTTAACCTTAGCCCTCCCTGACTTACTTCCCAGTCCAGATCCTGAACCGGTGAGAATATTGACCTGCGGCTTCCCCTGGATGATAGTTTGCGTATCTCCGGTATTATGAAGTCGCTGCCGGTCAAACCTTCTTCTTCGATTATCTCTCTCTCGATCTCTCCGGGCTCCCCTTCCGCGAACTCTGTGTCTATGCCGAAGAGGGGTGCGCTCACGTATCCCTTTCCCTGTTTCACCATGTCCGAACCCCTGTCTAGATTTCTATCTTGTATGCTCACGGCCCTGTCAAGGACCGGGTATCCTTCCCTGTCAACCGGGAGGACGATATCCCCGGGGACCACGTCTTTCAGGGGCAGACCTCTTTTCAGTCTTTCACAAAGGATATTGTTGAACAGGTAGGATTGATAAGCGTGAACGAACATGGTCAGCAGGTTATCGGGTAGAACGTTGAGAGCGGATACGTGATCCTCCGGGTCCTTGACGAGTTCCTGTATGATGGCCCTCTCGAAGGTCAGTATGTGGGGGAATTCTTTCAGTGCGGCACCGTAATCCCAGGTCTCCTCCAGTTTTTTCCTTGCATCGTAGCTCTCCTTTTCCTCACCCTCCATGGGATTGGCGATGTATAACTTCACTGCCTCTTCGAAGTCCCCTCTGACCATGGCCTTACCCACCAGATGGGTCACCGGGCGGATGGTACCGAACCTCTGGACGCCGAACCAGTTTGGAAATCCCCCCAGTTCCCTTATGCAGGACCCAACTTTATCCGAAATGACCCTTGCTTCTTCCGTATCCACGTCCAGGTCCCTTACCGCTATATCGAACCGGTTTCCCTTATGAGCGCCTATGTACAGGGACTTGGAAGAGCGGGTCATATTGCTTATCTCCACGTCCCTTATGTTCACCCGTTCCAGTTCCTGCGGATCCACATGAAAGGACATCCATTGGGTGGTAACGGCCCTTTTGTCCTTTGTACC
>SLLU01000094.1 GCA_007133925.1 Candidatus Halarchaeoplasma halalkaliphilum
GCGGTCTTGGTTTTCTTTCCCGAATGATCGCCGCTGGGGTCCAGGGATGAGCCGGGTTGATCCGACTTCACCACCAAGTCCTTATGCCCCTGGAAACGGGTGGCGATGGCCCATTCAACTTTCAGAGGGTCGTATATGTCCACATCTTCATCCAGTACCACCACATGCTTCATGGATCCGTGTCCCTGGAAAGCCGCCTCTATGGCCTTTTTACCATCATCTTCATTTTCCTTTTCGATCTGGACGATCCCGTGGAGCCAGGAACCTCCACCCAGTGTTATCAGGACGTTCTTACACCTGGTCACCTGGGAAACCTTGTCGTAGATGGTGGGTTCCTTGGGCATCCCCATGAGTATCTTGTGCTCCATCCTCCCTGGAAGGAGCATCTGCCACATGGCATCCTTTCGATGGGTTATGCAGTCCACCACGAAGACCGGTTCCTGACGTTCCATGTCCCTGGTCTCCGTAAGGTCAACAAATGGCCCTTCGCTGTCCACATCCCTGGTGATCCTTCCTTCGAGTACGAATTCGGAGTTTGATGGCACCTCCAGGTCCTTGGTTACGCACTTTACCAGTGGTGTATGGTCCAAAGCATTGGCGATCTCCAATTCATCCACACCCGAAGGGGGTCCCAGGGACGCTGCGACCATGACGGGTATGGAATTACCCACACATATGGCCATCTCCAGGTCGCCTTCTATCCGGTCATAAGTGGTCCTTGTCTGCCTTTTCGGTATAAGCCTTGCAGTGCACCTGTTCTTTCCCACCTGCATTACCCTGTGATAGCACGCATTCCTGCCGGTTTCAGGGTCCTTTATAACTGCCACCGTTGCGGTTCCGTACCGCCCGCCGTCCCCCGGGAGATGGTGCAGCATGGGGAGCATATCCAGATCTACATCATCTCCTTTTATGACCACATCCTGGCAAGGGGCTTCCGAAACCATATCACAGGGTTTTGGAGTCCTCAATGCGCCTACCAGCTGGTGTAACAATTGTTCTTTGGTGGTTCCCATGCTCATGGCTATGAGGTCTCTCTGTGAGGTTAGGCCTCCGAAAACAGGGAAGGAAAAACCCTTCACGTTCTCAAATATGGTGGGTTTTTCCCCCAGGGAGTACATCACGTTGGCCACTTCAAATTCGTGGGAAATCTCCTTTGTTATGCGTACCAGTTCGCCGTCCTCTTCCAGTTTATGTAAAAATGATCTCAGATCCATACTATCGCCTCTTACACACCTATCTTTGTTCTTAAAACCTTGAATCCCTTTTCTTCTATGGCAGTAGCCACCCTGTCTTGCAGTTCCTTTCCGGGAGTCAGGGCTACCATGTATCCTCCCAATCCGCCTCCGGTCATCTTTGCACCCACGGCACCCGCATCCCTTGCGGTCTTCACCAGCATGTCCAGTGACTCGTCGGATACCTCGATCTGCTGGAGAAGGCGGTGGTTCAGGTCCATGAGTTCTCCCACCTTTTTGATATCCTGTTCCTCCAACGCCTTCCTGGCATCCAGTGCCAGTTTTCTAGCGTCCTCGAACAATCCGCCATATCTTTCGGGTTCCTTCTCTTTTCGTTCCTTCACACCGGCCACGGCGGCCTTGGTGTTTGCCACTTTGCCCGTGTTGCCCATGACTATCTCCACGGGTTCATTCAAAGATATGGGCTCGAATATGTTGTTTTCTCCCCTGACGAACCATATCAAGCCCCCGTAGGTGGAGGCTGCATTGTCCACCCCTGAGGGGTTCCCGTGATATCCCTTTTCACCCTCGTATGCTATATCGTTTATACGGTCATCATCGAAGCCTTTGTTGAAATATTCGTTCAAGGCCCTTGCCATGGCGGTGCACGATGCCGCCGAGGCCCCTACACCGGAGGCGCAGTATAGCTCGCCCCCCAATGTGATCTTCAGGTTTTCATCCTGGTTTATGTCCATGGCATCCAGTATCCTCCGGAGGGAATCCTTCTGATGTTCCAGCTTGTCTTCCTTGTAACCGGGGGTCGCCGGCCTGTTGTCGACCAACTGAACCCCCCCTGACTCCGTGGGTTCCACGGTGGCCAAAGTGTAGTCCCCTATAGCCGAAACTATGGAGGGTATGTTGTACACCACAAAGTGCTCGTTAAAAAGTATGCATTTTCCGTAACCTTTGCCTTCTGCCATAATATCACCTCTGGTCATTATATTCATGTGCTCATAAAGAGTGAGATGTATGATATTTAAAGATTTTGTTAGTAATCACTCGAATGCTAGCCCCTTTGTTGTGGAGTTGAGTATGTACGCCTTCCCGCCGCCCCCCTCTATGGCCTTGGCGGTCTCGTCCGGTTCATCGGTGAGGGCGAGCATGACCCCTCCACCACCTACTCCAGTGAGCTTTGCTCCATAGGAGTGTGGTCTCGCGGCATCGATAAGGGCATCGAGCTTCAGGTGGCTCGCTCCCAGATGGGCCAAGAGGTTCTGATTTTGATCCATCAATCTCCCCACTTCCACGAGGTCTTCCTCCATCAACGCCTCGTGCCCCCTTTTCACCACTACACCGATATCCCTGATTATATCCCTTGCCATGGAGCTTCGGTTGTAGGCTTCCTTCACCTTACACACCAGTTTTGAGGTGGGAGAATGAACACATGTGTTCCCAAGGACCAATTTCAATTTGGGAGTTTTGCTCTGATGAACGTTCCATGTGGTATCCTCCTTGTTGATGGTCCAGCAAAATCCCGAGACCCTGGTGGGAGAGAGCATGACTTCGCCCCCTAGTGCTGACGTAGAAGTATCTATGGGGCTGGCACCACCCTGAGTTTGGTATTCCACCTCGAATCCGGTTTTTGCGGTGGTTTCCAGATCAAAGCCCCC
>SLLU01000133.1 GCA_007133925.1 Candidatus Halarchaeoplasma halalkaliphilum
AGGGACAGGCCCACCTTTGTGGAAAGGAGACTGCTGCTGCCGTGGGCTATGTTGGCGAAGGGGCCACCGTGTATGAAAGCGGGTCCCCCCTCCAGGGTCTGGACCAGATTTGGCTTGATGGCGTGTTTCATGAGGGCACCCATGGCCCCGGATCCACCTATATCAGAGGCGGTTATGGGATCGTAATTGAATGTATAGCCCACTATCATCCTTGAAAGGCGTTCCTTCAACTCTGTGAGACCGTTGGATAGGCAGAGGGCGGCCATGACCTCTGAACTTGCCGTTATGCCGAAGGAATTCTCCATGGGCATACCGTTGGATTTTCCGCCGAGGCCCACCACGGTATTCCTGAGGGCCCTATCGTTCATGTCAACCACCCTGGGCCATGTGACCTTCCTGGGGTCCATGTTCATCTTGTTGCCCCTGTGAAGGTGATTGTTCACCATGGCTGACAGCAGGTTGTGGGCGGTACCTATGGCATGAAGGTCTCCGGTGAAGTGAAGGTTTATGTCCTCCATGGGAAGTACCTGGGAGTATCCTCCGCCGGCAGCACCTCCCTTTATGCCCATGGTGGGACCGATGGAGGGTTCACGGATTCCCAGCAGAGACTTCTTTCCCATGCTCCACAATGCCTGGGTCAGGCCTATGGTAACCGTGGTCTTTCCCTCACCACCCCGGGTAGGGCTCATGGCGGTAACGAGGACCAGATGGCCTTTTCCACCGTCCCTGTATCTTCGTATGGTATCCATGGTCAGCTTGGCCTTATGACTACCCCAGGGCTCTATGTCATCCTCTTTGAGCCCTATCTTGGCAGCTATGTCCGCCATGGGTTCCAGCTCGGCGTTCTGGGCGATCTCGACGTCGGTCTTCATGGTCCGAGGTAATGGAGAGGGAGGTTAAAACCATTATGGACGCCCGTTCACGAGAATCCTTTCAGTAAAGCTTATCAAACCCTCATCTATTTGGGTGAGATTGGTGCTGTAATTGTCAAAGAAAGCTCTGCTAAGTGTTTACGACAAAACGGGTATAATTGATCTTGCAAACGGACTTATGGAAAGCGGTTTCCAGCTGATAACTTCAGGAGGTACCGCATCGGTGTTGAAGGAATCCGGGATCCCTGTTGATCCCGTTGAGACCATCACCGGGTCCCCCGAGATGCTGGGAGGACGGGTCAAGACCCTGCATCCGTTCATACATGGCGGGATACTATATCGGAAGGAAGAAGACCAGGGGGATGTCAGGGAGTACGGACTACCGGGTATAGACCTGGTGGCGGTGAACCTCTACCCCTTCAAGGAAGTCGTTCGGGAGGAACACACCCTCCAGGAGGCCATAGAGAAAATAGACATAGGAGGGGTAGCCCTCATAAGGGCCGCTGCAAAGAACCACGAAAGGGTCACCGTGGCGGTCTCCCCTTCGGATTACCCGGATATCCTCCGTGAGTTGAAGGAGCACGGTGAGGTCACGGACGAGACCAGGAAGCGATTGGCAGTTCAGGGATTCCAGCATACCGCGGATTACGATACATCAATATACCATTACTTCCAGAATAGATATCTCGGAGAGTTGTTCACATCCAAGTATCACATCATAGGCGAGAAGATGCAGGATCTGAGGTACGGGGAGAACCCGAACCAGAGGGCTGCCTTCTACAGGACCGAACACACCTCGGAAAGCTCCATCTTGAAGGCAAAGAAACTCCACGGTAAGGAACTATCTTACAACAACATACTCGATATGGACGCGGCCCTGGACATGGTGAAGGACTTCCGGGAGCCCACAGTGGTAGGGGTGAAGCACAACAACCCCTGCGGCATAGCGTCGGGGGAGGATCTTAGGGAGGCATACATGAAGGCTTACGAGTGCGATCCTGTCTCCATATTCGGAGGAGTTGTAGCGGCCAACAGGCCCATACCCGAGGATATGGCACAGGAGATGAACAAGATATTCCTGGAGGGGGTCATCGCCCCGGGATACCTTGACGGTGCCCGTGAGATCCTCATGAATAAAAAGAACATAAGGATCATGGAGCTCAAGGATTGGAACCCGGAACCACAGGGGGTCTCCTTCGCCAAGGTGGCAGAGGGGCTGCTGGTCCAGGAACGGAATTTCAAGACACTGAACATGGATGAGGTGGAGGTGAAGAGCGAAAGGGAGCCAACGGATGAGGAAAAAAGGGCCATGGAGTTCGCCTGGAAGGTGGTGAAACATGTAAAATCCAACGCCATCGTCTTCGCCAGGAGTGACCGTGCGGTGGGCATAGGAGCCGGGCAGACCAGCAGGGTGGACTCCGTTAAGATCGCCCACATGAAATCCCGGAGCGATACCAAAGGATGCGCCATGGCCTCCGATGCGTTCTTCCCCTTCAGAGACGGCGTGGATGCAGCGGCCGAAGCTGGCATAACTGCCATCATACAACCCGGGGGTTCCATACGGGACCAGGAAGTCATAGATGCCGTCAACGAGTACGGCATGAGCATGGTATTCACCGGTTACAGGGTGTTCAGGCATTGAATAGAGAATACGGCCATCCGGAGGAGTATCTTTACTCCCTCACACGCAAGGGTGACAAACTGGGGTTGGACAAGGTACGGGAGTTCCTCACGCAGCTGAACGATCCCCAGGACAGTTACGAAACCGTCATAATAGGGGGTACCAACGGTAAGGGATCCGTGACCACACTGGTTTCCAACGTACTAACCAGAGCCGGATACCGGACCGGGAGGTACATCTCACCACATCTGGTCTTTTTTGAGGAGAGGATCAGTGTTGACGGTTCGCTGATAACCGAAGAAGAACTCTGGTCCCTGATCCACCAGGTGAAGC
>SLLU01000085.1 GCA_007133925.1 Candidatus Halarchaeoplasma halalkaliphilum
GTCCCCTGGCATTCCCGTCCGTTGGCACTCTGGGCGTGTACCACATACCACCAGAAGATACCGTCCACCAGTCCCTTCCCCTCGTCACCGTGTTCATACAGATCATTCCCCTGGCCATCCACGGTTGCGATGTGTTCGTAGGTGCCAGTTCTCAACTCCGACCGGTATATATTATACCTGACCACATCACCCGGATCGTCCGGGCTTGCGGACCACCTTATGAGGTTATGATCGTCCCCATCCATGTCTATACGGGTCACGCTTATGTGGTCCATCCAAAGACGTGCTTCCGCCCTTCGGGGACCACCTCCCGGACCGGTGTTACCCTCAGCCTCCACGTGCATCATGAGCCTCACGGCATTCACCTCTCCAACCGGATCGTAAACCGTACTTTCGAATTCGATCCAGTCCGTGTCGCCATCTGATGTATCATGATCCCCGTGCACTATCTGCCAGCCCGCTGCGGTGTCGTGTACCAGGATCTCCACCGCTGCATGATTCACATTGGATGATGCCGGGCCGACACCCATGGTGGAGATTTCTTTCCTGAAGGCTCCCGAGATGAATATCTGATCTGATGTGGGAGTGATCTCCTGCTGCCAGTAGGATTCCTCAGTGTTAATGTTGTTTTCACCGGTGGCCTCCGCCTGAACATAAACAGAGCCTCCTTCGATGTATGACTCGTTATCCCATCGCGCCTCTCCTTCGCTCACCACCCTGGTCAGTATCCAGGGTTCGTAGTCCCCGTGGAACATTCCATTATCGATCTCCTCAGACTCTCCCGTACCGTAGTGGACTATCTCGAGATCAGAAGGTGGATCGGGCTGTTCGCCAATAATGGTGAATGTACCCGGACTCTCGTTGGTATGTGTTCTTCCCTCCGTATCCCGTACCCTTGCTCGGACCCTGCACAGGTTGCTGTGCACGTTGGTAACTGTCCACGTGTAGCTGCCGCTGTCGGGTATCCCTGAAACGATGGTTGTCCATGTTACACCGTTATCTGAGCTGTACCACAGGTCCACGGTATCCGTGGGATCATCCCCTTCTGCGGAGGTCCATGTGATATACTGCTGTGTGTTTGCTTCCCATACCTCTCCTCCCATAGGTGCCGTAAGGGTGATCTCCGGGGGTTCTCCCACGGATACGATCTCGTAAGTGTGCATGTTCCAGGCATCTCCGTTGTAAGTGAGTGCTTTGTAATCGTCCTCCACCTGTACGAAATACCTTATCTCCGTTCCGTCACTGAATGCAGGGAGTTCGGCCTGATAGATATCCCCTCCCGCAGGCTCCATGTTCACCCTAACCAAGGTGTCGTCTTGGCTGGAGTTGTAGTACAGGTGGGCGAAGGAAAGGCCGGGCGAGGTTTCTATGCTGGCAGTGATCGTCACCCCGTGGCTCGATGCGATGATATCCTCAATATCCACCACCGGAGGGCGATTGCTCTTAGCGATCTGCATGGTGGTGCAGTGTATGGCCCCACCCTGGGTGATGACACCCGATGAGTCTATACCGATCACCTCATATCCCGGCATGGCATCTTCGTATATACTCAAGGCCTGGGTATCGTAGGTCCTTCCGTATATGGGTACCAGGATTTTATCGTTCACTATGAGGGAGTTGGAATATGTGTAGTATGTGGTAAATATCAGACCGGTCCTCTCCATGGGTATTCGTACTACCTCATAGGGCTGACCGTTCCTGGCCGTTAGTCCCTGGAACAACTCCGCGGCAGCTTCCAGGGCGAGGTAGTCCCCGTCATTTCCCCCCACACCCATGAGCTCCGATACCAGGACCGTTGTCTCGTTCAGCATCTTTATACCCATGTCTATGTGTCCCGTCCCCTCTCCAGGCATCCTTGTCACGGTGGTGAACCTTTCAAGGTTGAAGAATTCTATGGAATACTGTTCGACTTGAGCTTCGGTCAGGTGGGAGTTGTATCCAAATATGGCATCCGTCCCGTAAAAAAGCCCTGCACCATCAACGATGAAATTCCCGCCGTCGTTGGACAACCATACGGTGCCGTCCCGGGTATCGTGGCAATCGACCCCCTTTATGGGGGCATAATTCTGGGGAAAAGCATCGTCAGAGGGTCTCGAGGTGTGTCTTCTGTACCTCATGTTGGCAAAAGCCATATCTCCGGTGTTCTCGTTTATTATGGATATGGGGCCGTAATCCCTTATCCAACCCGTATTTGTATTAACGCTGGCAAAGGAAACGTTGTCCATGTTAACTCCATGTCCTTCAAGGTAATCGTATATTCCTCCGGTACCTCCCGTGGTCACTATCTGGGCGGTGGCGGTTTCCGCAACCTCACGTACTATCTGCATATTGTATTCGTTGGAACCCGGGGAACCCCATACAAGTATAACCTCATCTAGCCGTTCCCATTCTGCGGGTGTTCTGAATTCCGAAGGGAATCCGGAGCGATCTCCGCCACTCCAAGTATCCGTTCCGTATGAGTTCATACCTTCATCCGTTTCGGCAGTTGACAATATAGGTATAGCAGTTAACAGCAGGCAAAAGAGTAATGCACATGTTACAAAACGCATCTTGAAAACACCTTTTTTCATAATGAACACCATTTGGTACCTGACCATACTATTTTGTGTATATCTACTTTTTGCAGTTTTCATCCCATACTGAGTAAAGAGGAGAAAGTATTAATAAAAATGGGAGTGCTAACTACAATTAGGATAATATGTCTGACATGCTCCGGGGTTTGAACACCCGCATATGGGAAAAGGTCAGTGGATGGGAATCCGACAACAGGATGTACTACCTCTACATGGAGGCGGTAAAGAGGGA
>SLLU01000120.1 GCA_007133925.1 Candidatus Halarchaeoplasma halalkaliphilum
AATAGTGGTAATCATGGACTGCCGGTGGAGGTTGACCGTATAGGTTACTTCCAGGCTACCGAGGATTACAACGTGGTTTACACCACTGATGTGTCGAATTTTGTGTTCGAACCCGGTAAAGGATATTGGATTTACAGCGACGCTGAAGAACCGGTGGTTTGGACCGTGAGCTACTGAACGAGTGGGGAAGAATATCTAAGATCCCCCAGGATAGCCAACAGACGAAACAGGGGCTAACATACGCAAGAATATGAAACTAATCAAAGGGCCGAGTTCAATAATCTATTTATAATGGAAGATAACATTTTGTATGAGATGGTATCTTCGACGACCAGAGAAAGGATACTTCTTCATCTGGGAACATATCATATCCACCAAGATAAAGTTGAGGTTCCTTACGAACTGACTCAACAGGGGATAGCCGATGCAATCGGTGTGAGTAGATCTCATCTGAGTCACGAGATAAGAGCATTCATGGCAGAGGATGAAGGGCTGATCGAAGAGAGGATCTTTCATGTTAAGGGGCTAAAAAGAAAAAGGAAGGTTTACTTTTTGACCAGCAAGGGTTTAGAAAAATTTGAAACGCTCCGTGAACGTTTTGAAAACAGGGATCTAATTATACTTACATCGAACGGAAAAAAGGGTATCAAATTGGATGATATCCATGAATATTTGGGCGGTGAGAACCCTCTCCTTAGCGCACTGGTTATGGTAGACCAAGATGGAGTCATAGATCTTTGTAAAGAAGAGGTGAAAAAAGAGGACATATTCGTGGGACGGGAAGAGGAATTATCTGTAATGAAAAAGATGCTTGATGAGGTGAAAAAGGGTGATAGTGGATCTCTTTTCATAGTAGGCGAACCTGGTATCGGCAAAACCAGACTGGTAACAGAGTTTGGAAAACGAGCACGGGAAAAGGGATTTACCATTGTGACCGGGAAAGCGTATTTCGAAAACACAGAACCTTTCTTACCTTTCAAGGATGCCTTCTCCGGGCTGGATACCCCTGAGGGTGAACTGAAATTGTACTCGGTCCCATTAGGACCCAAGGCAGACAGTAAAGAGACATTCTACAGTGAGAGAAAAGTGGCTTTCTTCGATACGGCCCAGGTGATAAAAGAGATATCCCAAGAAAAACCCTTGATAGTGTTTATCGACGACTTACAATGGGCTGACGGAAGTACGCTTAAATTGTTACACTATCTATCAGAGAATTTGCAGGGAAGCAAAGTACTTATCCTCGGGGCCTTCAGACCTTTCGATACGAGCATGAACAATATACTAAAGGAAGTGTGCACAAGGATGGAGAGGGAGAACACCTTGATAACCGTAGAATTAAAACCTTTGAATCGGGATCAGACAAAAGAGATGGTTTCTAACCTATTGGGGGTGAAAGGAATTTCTTCCGAATTCATTAACGTGATACAAAACTACTGCCAGGGAAACCCGCTTTATACAAGGGAATTAATAAAACAATTGATGGAAGAAGAAGTGATCGATACTCAAAAAAATCAATATCCCTCCAGCGAAATTGAGTTAAAGATACCAAGGGTGGTCACAAATATACTGGAACGCAGGTTCGACCAGTTATCACCTGAATCCAAAAATGTGCTGGAATGGGGTAGTGTAATAGGAGAATCTGTGGATTTCAACCTTCTTTCGAAGATAAGCGGTATGGATGATCTGGACCTTTTGAACTATGTTGATGAACTGATATGGACCAAGCTTTGGGTAGAAGAGTCTGATGAAGAGAGGTTCAGATTTTCCCACGCATTGATCAAATTGGCAGCCTATCGTGCCATATCATCTTTGAAGCTAAAAAAAATGCATGAACTCGTTGCATCCTGTTTGATGGACTTACACAGAGATGAACTCGAACAATACTCATCCGATATAGCCATGCATATGCAAAAATGTGGGAACATAACCCAGGCTACTGAATTCTATATGATGGCCGGTGAGCAAGCCGAAAAGATGTATGCCCAAGAGAACGCCTTGGATATGTATCTTAAAGCACTTGAGACGGTGGAACAGGAACCAGGATCGTTACGAAAGGAAGATGTTTTTGAGGCATTGGGAGATGTATATCACGTATTGGGTGAGTATGAGGATGCTCTGGAAAACTTCCAGAAATCCATGATATCCACCAAAGAAAGTGAACGTCGGCAGAGGATGTATCGTAAGATGGCAGATATCGCACTTAGACAGGGGGATTATGATAAAGTTGAACAATTTGTGGATCACGGTCTATCCCTTATGGGTGTGGAGACCGATGAGGGTTGCAAGTTACAAGAGCTCAAAGGCTGGGCTTTGATGCTGAAAGGGGAGCACGAGGCGGCCATGAAGGTCTTTCAAGATGAACTCCAACTAGCGGAATCCATGGATGATCCAAATCTCATAGGGGACGCCATACATAACTTGGGATCCATATACATACGGATGAACGAGTTAAGCAAGGCGGAAAAAGCTCTAAAAAAGGCCATAGAATATAAGAAAAAAACCGGTGATGAACGGGGTTTGGCCAGGTCTTACAACAATATTGGAGCTATTTACAAGACCTGGGGAGATTACGATAAGGCACTGGACACTAACTTAAAGAGTTTGAAGATAATAGAAAAGATGGGTGATAAAAATATAAATGCAGGTCTTTTGAGAAACCTGGGTAACATATACTTCACTAAACGTGAGCTCGATAAGGCAGAGGAATATCTGTTACGCGCTCTCAGTATGTTCCAAAGGATAGGGAATAAACGGGGTATAGGAACTTCCTTGGATAGTTTAGGACTGGTGTGCAGGGAAAGGGGGGATATAGACGAAGCACTTGAGTATCATCAAAAAAGTTTGGATATTAGAGAGGAGACCGGCGAAAAGGAAGGTATAGGCCTATCCTGTGAAAGCATAGGGACCATATTAAAAGAAAAAGGTGAACTGGAGGATGCGATCAAATACCAAAAAAAGGCAAGAAAAATATTCCACGATCTAGGAGAGACACGCAGAGTTGCATCCACGGAAGGGAATATCGGAGAGATATATCTTTACATGGGCGAAACTAAAAAGGCGATGGAACAACTGGAACGATGCAGGGAGTTAGGATACGGTCGTGATAGTTTTGAAACCTCGAGAGCCGGACTGCGGATGGCCGAATGCTATATCTTAAAAGGGGATCTTCAGAAAGCCAAAGAGCTAGCAAAAAAAGCCTTGTTATCCGATGACCTTATCGACAGAGGAATAGCCTATCGGATTATGGGCACCATCGCTGATCAAGAGGGTTTGGAATCAAATAATTTTTTTTCAGAAGCGAAAACATCATTAGAAGGACCCAGAGGTAAAAAGGAATATGCACGTTGTTTACTGGAGGAGGGAATTATCCTGGTCCGAAGGGGGATGTGTGACAAGGGCCGCAAAAAGATAAAGGAAACCAAAAAAATATTCAGAGAACAAGGTATGACCTATTGGGAAAATGTATGCCAAGAACATCTTTAGACAGTCGTCGGATATTATTTGCAGATCTCCAACCCCTGCTAGAGGAATAGATCTGATTCATCAACATGCTTTTCGTCTCCTGCCGAGGTGTATTACAGTATATATAAACCCCCCTTGTACACATGTGGTATCAGGCCTTATATAGTGAAAGGGGACCTTATCCATAGTAATAAATTAACTTTAAAGGAGGAACTCACATGGAAATCAAAACTGGAATGACCGCTTTTTTATGCATCACTGTGATGATAATTTCCACCCTTTCAGTAACGGGTATACTTTTTCGCGAAAGTGAGGATTATCACATAATCATGGTGGACTTCAGAGATGCCAGGGATATCTCTTACATCCGATACACTGGCGCAAAGATATTGGAAACCTATCCCAGCCGGGTACTTGTGGAGGTATCCGGAAAAGGGCTAGAGAGTATACGTTCCACTGGACTGTTTGTGAATACACTGCCAAACCGTACACGTGTATGGGTTAAGTCCCATACCTTCGATGTACAAGAGGGTATGCCCGAGTTCTGTGAAGAACTCACCATAGGTGGATACGGACCAGGTACCGAGGGTCTGTATATACTGCATACCATCGGCCCTATACATCCCCGCTGGATAGCCATGCTGGAGCAGGTGGGAGTAGAGCTCATCAACTACGTACCAAACTACGCCTACGAAGTGCTTATGACCCCGGAGACCGCAGAACGGGTTGAGGGCCTTTATTTCGTCGATTGGGTGGGTATCTACCAACCGGCATTTAAATTACATCCGCGTTTAGACGTGGGTACGGTCACGGTGAGACTGAGCCCAGGATTTCATGAAGATAACCTAGTCAAAATAAATACAAATTTTGATGTTATAGGATACGAGAACCTTAGAGAGGATGGTCACCGACTTATATTAGAAGTGGATATAGTAGAACACTTAGAAGAGCTAGCTAGGATAAACGACGTATACCATATATCACCTTATACCGAACCAAAATTAACCGCCGAGATGGATGCACAATTATTGGGTGGAGGATTGTGGTTCATGGATGACGAATATGATCATTCCGGCGGTAGTCAGCGAGAAGGAGATCCAGACATACCTTACCGAAAACATGGTGATTTCGGTGCTTATATCAATCAGATCGGATATACAGGTAAAGGTGTGACGGTGGCCGTGGCCGATACAGGCATCGGAGATGGTACTGTAGGTGATGCGGGTCATGAGGATTTTACAGGCAGAGTTATAGGTGGATACAGTGCCGGTGAGAACGAAGAAAATTGGGCCGACGGCCACTATCATGGAACAGCATGTGCAGGTCTTGTCGGCGGTAACACCCATGCAGGAACTGGAAGTACTTTCAATTTTGCCGAGTATTACCATGGGCAGAGTTTAGCTTATGAATCTGAATTATTCGCCATGAAGATATTTTCCGACGATGCGGAATTTATGCCTGATGAACTTTATCCCATAGTCGAGATACCAGCACAATTATCTGACGCTTACGTGCATAGTAATTCATGGGGTGGTCCGGGAAATAGTGAGTACGACGAACGTGATGAGATATTCGATCAAGCTGTAAGGGATGCCGATAGAGATACCAGTGAAAACAGACCCATGGTGATAACGGCGGCTGTGGGTAATGACGGAGGTAGTATTAGAGGTGGTAGTCTTGGATATAATACTAACGACAATCAAATATCTGGAGATCAAACGATAAACAGCCCTGCCAACGGTAAAAATGTGATATCTGTTGGTGGAAATCGGCCTTACAAACCCTTTCTGGATTATATCCCCGAGGACATGTATGATTACAGTTCTAGAGGGTGGACTGTGGATAATCGTGTTAAACCTGATGTGATCGCTCCTTCCCAGAGTGTTACTACACAGAACACTCCACTTGATGGCGGAGGTTATACCTCGGCCAGTGGAACATCTTTTGGAAATCCCCTGGTCGCGGGAGCCGCTTCGATCGTGGTAGATTGGTACGAACAGAATCACGGAGTGAGACCAAGTCCCGCTATGGTTAAAGCGATACTGATAAACACGGCTAACGAATTGGATCCAGGCGTAGGTAACACCCGGGGACACATCCCGAACAGGGACGAAGGTTGGGGTGTTCCCGACATATCAAAATTAGAATATCCTTTGGAAGATCCCATAAGTTTGATGTTCGAGGACCAGGATAATTTATTGCAAACAGGCGATTCCGTTGAATACCATGTGACTTATGATGAACCCGATGAACCTCTGAAGTTCACACTTACATGGACAGACAAAAATGCGATGTCTGGTGATGGTTTAGGAGGGGCTCCTACACTTAAAAACAATTTAGATCTAGAGGTGGAGACACCGGGCGGCGAGATCATATACGGTAATGCGTTCGATCGATCCGGAGATGGAAATAGTGATGATGGTTTTACGTATCCCGATGCGGAAGTCATGGCGGACTTTGATCACAATGGTGATGGCAGGGACAATGTGAATAATGTTTTAAATGTGTACATACACCCTGACATCCTGGAAGAAGGCTTCTATACGGTTAAGATCACCGGTACAAATATACCCTCGGATGCCAACAACGACGGCTCTCCCAATCAGGATTATGCTTTAGTGGTCTACAACGCCATTGGCGAGGACCCGGGAGATCCTCCTGAAGTGACGCTCACCAGACCACAAGGAGGCGAGACCTTCACCGCCGGTGAAACAGAGGATGTACTCTGGACCACATCTGCGGGAGAGGACCCGGTAGATCATGTATCACTGTTCTACAGCCCGGATGGTGGCTCAATGTGGAACACCATCGAGACCGAGATAGGCGATACCGGCAGTTATACTTGGACGGTGCCCAACGAGCACAGCAGCGATTGCTTATTCAGAGTACAAGTGAGGGATACTTCCGGGCGCACGGCCGAAGATGTCAGCGGTACGTTCTCCATAGAGGGAGTACCGCCGGCACCGCCGTCGGGTCTGAACGTAGAGCTATACGGCACGGCCCAGGCGATATCCAACAGCATGTTCGAAGATGATCACGAGCCCTGGGAGCTCACCCGTGTGGTTGACGAAGGAGAAGCCCACTGGGACCCGGAGAATCACATAGATGGTGGTTCGATATACGTATCCGTGGAAGCGGAAGGAGAAGACGTACGACTGACAGAGGATTCTTACTGGGAACAGAGCATATCTCCCACCTCGGACGATCTGGTCATATCGAGTGCATTTAGAAAGAATATATTGTACGACGATGGTATGGGTTGGGAGACCCAGGTGCACAGTGCGTTGGTTGAGCTCATGGTACACGACACAGATGTGGGTTGGTATACCGTACTCATGGATGACGATGTCACCTCGGGCGATACGGGTTGGATCGAGTCCGGAGACGTTTCTTACACGCCCCTGGGTACCGTTGATGCAGTTAGGGTACGTATGGAGGTTGAAGGCGAAGGCGATACCGGTCCCATGGGTAACGATCATGCGGCCTTGGCGGAGATATGGGTGGATCACGTTAGTGTGGTAGCGGGAACGCCCGCTAGTACGGAAGACAATCTGCTCACATGGGATGCTAGTCCGGACGATCCCGCCGGTGCGATTCACTATAACATATATCGCTCTGCAAACGACGGGGGTCCTTGGGATACTCCCATGGAAACGGTGGATGGCGACGGTTCTTCCGCATATTCATTCGTAGATACAGGTGCAGGTACCGGTGACGACGTGCTGTGGTGGTATGTTGTGAGGACGGTGTCATTCCATGGTATGGAGGAGGATAATACGGATGCTGTCCGTGAACCGGCCCTTGATCTGGTGACGTTCGACATCCAGTTGTATGCGGATCCAGATTCTGAGGGCTGGAATTTCGTTTCCTTCAACCTCATCCCGACGGATGCTTCCTTGGAGTCCATATTGGAGGATGCGGAACACGGTATATCCGGTAACTACGACCGGGTGATCCATTACGACGCGTCTGTCGGTAGATGGTATTCCTACGTGCCCGATCGACCGGGTCATTTTAACAACTTGAACAGTTGGGATCATCGTATGGGCATATGGATACGGATGACCGGTGACGATGTGCTCACCGTTGAAGGTACGGAGCCCACGAGTACCACCTTGATACTTGAGCCGGGTTGGAACATGATGGGACTTCCCAGTAAGAATAGTGGGAACCACGCTCTTCCTGCTGAGATCTCATCGGTTGGGTACTTTGACGCTTCTGCGGATCATAACATAGTCTATACAGATGCAACGGGATTTGATTTCGAACCCGGTAAAGGCTACTGGTTGTATAACCCAGCTGACAGTGTAGTCCATTGGGAATTGATATATGGCGTATAAAAGGTGATGTCAAAATGAAAAAAAATGTATATGTATGGATGGCTTTTGTGTGCGCGATCATTTTGATCACGGCTACCTTTGCCGTGACCGGAGTGTTCATGAGTGAGGAGGAAGAAGTCAACATAGTGATGGTTGAATTCAGAAATGCTCGAGATATCTCGTACCTGCAGTATTCCGGAGCGACCATACTGGAGACCTATTCCAACCGTGTCCTCGTTGAGGTATCGGAGGGTGGGTTGAACAACATCCGTTCCGCCGGTATGTCCGTGAACACACTGCCGGCCAGGACCAGAATATCCGTGAAATCCCATACCTTCGATATCCGTGATGGCATGCCCGAATTCTGTGAAGAGCTCACCATAGACGGATACGGACCAGGTACAGAGGGGCTGTATATACTGCATACCATAGGGCCGATCCATCCCCGCTGGGTGACCCTGCTGGAACAGGCGGGAGTAGAGCTCATCAACTACGTTCCCAACTACGCCTACGAGGTGCGTATGACACCGGCGACCGCTGAGCGAGTGGAAAGGTTGGCTTTCGTAGATTGGTTAGATATTTATCAACCGGGATTCAAACTAGCCAATAATCTTGAACCGGGCTTGGTTTCTGTAAGGAGGTTAGGTGGTCAAAGAGAGGTCATGGAGGTATTGGATATGTCGATCTTAATGGAATTGGCCCTCGATCCAGATGTATATCATATATCCAATTATGAAGAACCTAGAGGCCTGGGCGAAACTGCCTCACAAATCATAGGAGGGGGCTGTTGGGTTTGGGACCCTAATAATAACCCTGACGAGCCTTTCAGATTGGATCCAAACTTAGGTGAGCCTCCTTTTGCAGGTAATGCTGGCTCCCTAGCTAATCAATTGGGTTACACGGGGAAGGGAGTTACCATAGCTGTTGCCGACTTTGGTATCGGCGACGGACGGGTAGGTGATGCAGGGCACGATGATTTTACCGGTAGAGTGATCGGAGGGCATTCTTTCGAGCAGGACAATCCCCATTGGTATGATATACATCGACAAAGCCATGGCACCCATTGTACGGGAATCGCCGCAGGAGATACATATCACGGTACAGGAGAACCATATGCAGGGGGCTACTACGCGTCCCAGGGTTCCGCTCCGGAGGCCGAACTGTTCGCATTGAGAGTTTTTGAAGCGGAAGGTGGTGGGTATACTTGGTCTCCAAAGCAAGATATCTTCCGGGTACTCGAGGTGGCAGTGCAGGAGTCCGATTCATATATACATACTAATTCTTATGGTGTCAGGGCTTACGGCGCCTACGACATATGGTCCGAGCTATATGATAGAGCAGTAAGGGATGCCAACAGGGACACGGCCCAAAATGAACCATTGGTAGTAGTTGCTGCTGCAGGTAACGACGGTTGGGTCGGTGACGGTAGAAACACCATCAATTCACCTGCAACCGGGAAGAACGTTCTCGCTGTAGGTGCTTCGCAACACTATCATGGGTCAGGACCAAGAGGGGGTATTGTATCAAGTCCCGATTCAAGCAATGATCTACGTAATCCTGACAATGTGTGGGACGATAGTTCAAGAGGTTGGACAAACGATTATCGTATAAAACCCGACGTACTAGCAGTGGGTGAAAACGTGATGTCCACTACATGGGACGGGGGATATATGACATTATCCGGTACCTCCATGGCAGCACCGGCTGCTGCCGGGGCCGGAGCAGTGGTGGTTCAATGGTACGAAGAACATAACGGATACAGGCCCAGTCCGGCCATGGTAAGAGCTCTTTTGATCAACACCGCGTACGATCTAGACAGAGGTAGTAACGTTCCCAACCAAGATGAGGGGTGGGGCATGGTCAATTTACCTTCCCTCGTTTATACCGATGTTGATTTTTTTGTCAAAGACCATGATTCCCTTTTGCAGACCGGGGCAGTAGACGAATATGAGATCATATATGAGAAGAATTCAGAACCATTGAAGCTGACGTTAACGTGGACCGATAAGGAGGCCATGGAAGGGGATCAGTGGACTCTGAAGAACGATCTCAACCTCGAAATGGTATCCCCTGGTGGTGACGTTTATCGGGGTAATGCTTTCAATTCTGTTGGAGGTGAAGAGGGGAGCGATACGGGATTCACGTTCCCCAACGTGGATACTATGGCTCCCTTCGACACCACCGGTGACGGATGGGACAACGTCAACAACGTTCAGTGCATCTACATACATCCCGACGATCTGGAGGATGGGGTATATACCGTACGGGTCATTGGAGAGAACATACCTGAGGATGCAAACAACGATGGATCCCCAAATCAGGATTATGCTCTGGTGGTCTACAACGCCATTGGCGAGGAACCGGGGGATCCTCCGGAAGTGACGCTTACAAGACCCCAGGGAGGCGAGACCTTCACCGCCGGTGAGATAGAGGATATTCTATGGACCGCTACTGCGGGAGATGATCCTGTGGATCACGTATCACTGTTCTACAGCCCGGATGGAGGGATTGTGTGGAACACCATCGAGACCGAGATAGGCGATACCGGCAGTTATACTTGGACGGTGCCAAACGAGCACAGCAGCGATTGCTTACTCAGAGTTCAAGTGAGGGATACTTCCGGGCGCACAGCCGAAGATGTCAGCGGAGCGTTCTCCATCGAGGGGGTACCGCCGGCACCACCGTCGGGTTTGAACGTAGAGCTATACGGTACGGTCCAGGCGATATCCAACAGCATGTTCGAAGATGATTACGAGCCATGGGAACTCACCCGTGTGGTGGACGAAGGCGAAGCACGCTGGGACCCGGAGAATCACATATATGGTGGTTCAATCTACGTTTCTGTTGAAGCGGAAGGAGAAAACGTGCGACTGACAGAGGATTCATACTGGGAACAGAGCATATATCCCACCTCCGAAGAGATAATCATATCAAGTGCATTCAGAAAGAACATCTTGTACGACGATGGTTTGGGTTGGGAGACTAAAATACACCGTGCGTTGGTTGAACTCATGGTACACGATACCGATGTAGGGTGGTATACGGTGCTCATGGATGACGAGAACACCCTGGGAGACACGGGTTGGATCGAGTCCGGAGACGTTTCTTACATGCC
>SLLU01000011.1 GCA_007133925.1 Candidatus Halarchaeoplasma halalkaliphilum
TTCTGGGCCATCCTGCATCATACGGGTGCCATACCCACTAACATACATGTGATATACAAGACCAACGACAGGGAAAGCGATGAGCGGTCGAGGTCATGGACGACGATAGTCCCCCCAACCACCTCTTGTAATCCAACTGACGGTTGGTATCACCACCATCCAGTAACTAATAATTTCGATAGCAGTTATCTAAAAATTGTGTCCAATTTGCGGTTGATTTTCAATCCTGAATTACGATATTCGGTTGGTACTCTCCCCATCCAGAACATCAAAACCAACTTCTGACTTCCCTCCAAGAACCATTACGAACGTCGTCTTTCAACCGACGGCGTTCATCAGGAAAACAACCTTTTTCCCACTAACGTCAGATCTTTCTGGCTTGATCATACAAACGTTCCATGGCCGTTCTCAACGAGTCATTATCAACATAGATCAGGTTGGAAGCGCCTTCAATTACATCCTCATCGATGTTTCTCTTCAGTTCTTCCAGATCCTTCCGGTCGATGATACGGGTGACATCCTCAAGCATTTCAGTATAATCTTGAACATACCAAAGCAGTGCATAAAGATCGCACACATCTTTTACCCTTTTGTGTTCTTTATCCCTTTTAGGGATAGATCTGATCTTCATGGATGCCAATAGATCCGGATCGCAGACCCTATGTGAAGCTTTTGCATCCCGTTCTTCACTGCATCCAAAGGGCACGCATTCACTTTCATCAAAGGCCCGCCTCAACAGAGGTTCAGAAGGAGGAACGAATCCGAAAACCTTCTTAAATACGTCCAATTCTTCAGTATCGGGTATGAGATCTATGAACACTGAGAACAGATCATGCAATGGTAATTTTTTTGATTCCTCTTCGGAAATTGGTTCACCTGTGTCTCTTTCAAAATGTTTAACGAAACCGAACCTACTTTTCTCATATCCCAGCTCATTTTCTATGATCTTCATCATGTTCCAAACATAGCTTTCTCTCATCTCATCTTCATCCCAGGAGGGATCGATATGGACACCAAGATCGATATCCCTGGAGCCGATGTAATCTCTATCGAATTCCTTTCGAAATTTTACATTGACATGATAATGGACTGCCCATCCACCAACCAAACAAACTCGGTATCCCAACTCATTTAATATAGAACTGAGTTCCTTTTTGGAGTGGTCCGTTATAAATCTGCTGTAGTATTCAGATACCATCTCACTCGACTCCATGATATTTTACCATCATCTTTTCAGCAGCATCCTTACACGGTCCTCCTTCCAACCGCAGATCCAAAATGAGTTGAGGCACGGATACCACATACAATCCCTCGATCCTTTCGGCATCGTAAAATATGTGGTCATCATTCAATCGTATCCTAGTGTTCCCTCCTCCTATCAACCCTTTCTTCTCGACGATATCTAGCCAGTCCGCTCTTTCACGTACGTAGAAATCGATCATGGACGGAAACAGGTAACCTTGACGAAGGTTCTCTCCCACATATGTTGTCAGAGCGTATTCGAGATCTGTATCTTTCAACAATTCCAACGTATTTTGTAGAGAAACTCTGATGTAACTCCCCTCTACGTGAACATCTTCCCATTCTCCATAAATACCCTCGTGATCCAGGATCTTTGTATTTTTCAAAAGCCCTCTTTCCTCCAGCCTAGTGGTGTACTCTCTGCACCAGGGCTCCGACACTTTAGCTTCTTTAGCGACCCTGTACTTTGTCATGCTACCTGCCGAGGACAACAGCACTCTTAATATCCTCTCTTTCTTGAATCCTCTCTCTCTCTCCGGTTTTTCCAGCACATTACGTAGATAAAACAACCCCTTTATAAGTTTAACCTATGCATCGGTAATAAGGTTTATATAAATACTTAACCTACGCAATCTGCCTCGGTTCCGGTCATATGACCTTATCATAGCTCGTAACTCACAACTACCGTCTATGGGAATGAAATAAGTACACTCTCCACCCCCAATCGAAACATATATAGCCTCCGCACCCATATAGACCCCTGATGAATGTTACTTACATAACACTGGTGGGCAGGAGTGATTGGGCGGTGGTGAATTCTTTCTGGGCCATCCTACATCATACGGGTGCCGTACCCACGAACATACACGTGATATACAAGACCAACGACAGGGAAAGGGCCGAGAGGGGGATCGGTGGTATACGGGAGATACTATCAAAGAAAAAGATCGACGCGGACATAGAGACGCACGAGATCGAGGATATGTACGATATCATGGAAGGGGGAAGAAAGGTAGAAGAGATCTGCAAAGACCACGAGGATATAATACTGGACATAACACCCGCCAGGAAGGCCATGGCCAGCGGGGCGGTAATAAGTGGTATAAAGAACGACATCGACAGAGTTTTCTACCTCTATATAGATTCGGTGGAGGGCGGTGACAGGCCGTACCTTGACATACCCCTGCCAAGACAGGATCTGGTGGAGATGATAAGGAATGAGCACCATGTCAAGGATTGAGCTGGAAGACACACAGATCAACATACTGTTGAACCTTGCGTACCTCAACGGTAAGAGGGAGTTCACCATCAATTCACCCCTGCTAAAAGCAGAACTGTTCAGGGTGGAACTGAACAGGAGAGGATGGAACTGCACACCATCCGTGGATCGAGACCGGATCAGGGACCTGGAGGAAAAGGCAAAGAGAAAGCTCCCCACATACCTTCATGACGAGATACCCGGATTCGACTCCCTGAGAAA
>SLLU01000124.1 GCA_007133925.1 Candidatus Halarchaeoplasma halalkaliphilum
AGATACCGTCCCCGGATGCCTTTTTGAACTCCTCACAATCATTGAAGCCACATGCCCGGCAGTTCAGGCCCATGGGGGGATGTTCCTTGAGACCTATCAAAAGCACAGAGAGGGTTTCCTCATCGATCATGCGTCCGTATATTGAGTATTCATCGTCCTCGGTCTGATCTGATAGCTGGTACATCTCCTCCGCTAGTATCTTTCTTTCAGCGTCATCCAGGAGGGTTATCTCCATGAACGATTCACCGCCGGATTTGGGTGTGGTGCTCGCCGATATCACCATCAGGTCCGATATTGTGTCTATTCCTTTCCTCATGTTGTCACCGTAACAACAGACACGGGGATGCTTATATACCTTATCGCTGGTTTCACTCCACTCCCAAAAAGCCCAGGACCGCACCTATCAGTGCGATCAGTCCGGATATAGCACCCACGGCGCCACCCAGGGCCATGAGTACCAGGGCGAACACACCTGCCAGAAGGGTCCATCTACGGGAATCACTACCCATGTTCATATTGCATATCAACAGGGCGAAACCGAAGGACAGGTTAACCAGGAACTGAAAAACGAATATTGCATTGGCATATGTGACCATGGAAACCAGAAAATGGGTGAAACCCAGGCCCATGGCGATATAACCTCCCATGGTTATGAGTACTGTATAAAGGGACATCCTCTCCAAGTCCTCCATGGAGGTGGGAGAAGCTTCGTAAACCTCGTATATCACATCCATGTCCATGATCACTAGTATGGAAGTAAGATTTATTTAACCATATCGAAGTTTCAGGGAACTTTTTGGGGAAAGTAAATAAAGATGTCATTGTTAACTGTGAGGGATGGTTAGCACAGGGATCCTCTACGTTCTGCTGCTGATATGCGGATTCATAGTGACCTTCGGGGTTCTGGAAAAAAAGGGTTTCCTGAAGAAATACGGCCTGGAGTTTTCCACACCCATACTATTCTGGAAGACACAACGGGGAAAGGACCTCATAGAATACCTTTCCAGGAAAAAGAGGTTCTGGGAACTCTACGGCAACATGAGCATAGTGGTCCTGGGAATCAGCATGGTGGCCATATTCGGACTGGTGGTCTGGTCCGCATACCTTGCCTCCCAGATACCCTCGGAGCAAGCACCCAGCCCCAGACTGATAATAGGGATACCCGGGGTGAACCCACTCATACCGGTGTGGTACGGGATACTGGGACTGGCAACCGCAATAATCGTCCATGAATTCTCCCACGGCATACTTGCCAGGGTGGGTGACATAAAGATAAAGACACTGGGCCTGATATTCCTGGTGGTCCCCCTGGGGGCCTTCGTGGAACCCGATGAGGAGGAGATGGAAAAGATGCCCAAGCTCAAGCGGGACAGGATATATTCCGTAGGCCCAACCACCAACATAATCCTGGCTCTGGTCTGCGTGCTGCTATTCACCTCCCTGTTCATGGGTGCCGTGGAGCCGGTGAACGAAGGTGTCATAGTCAACGGGATAGTGTCGGATTCACCAGCACACCTGTCCGATGTGTCGTGGGGGGAACTCATAACAGAGATAGACGGACGAGAGGTGAGGGACATGGATGACTTCACGTCCCTGGATGTGGAACCGGGCAGGGATGTGGAGGTGAGAAGCCTGAGGGAGAAAGAAGAGGTCTCAAGGCATATCTATGCAGGAGTGGTTGTTAGCACAGTGCTTAAGGACTATCCGGCCCACGAGGGCGGGTTGAGGGGAGGGGACGTGATGATCTCCATGGATGGAGCTAACATAAGGAACATGGATGATTTCCAAAGGATGGTTGATGCCTCCCTGGCGGATCAGCGTGTGAACATAGTTTATCATCGGTGGAACGGGACTGGATACGTTGAACATTCCACCAATGTGACCCTGGCGGATAAGTACGAGGGGTACGCAAAACACTACCCCCATGAAAACAAAGATGAGTACAGGGGCAAGGGCTACCTGGGATTGGGAACCAGCTACATGGGGTTGAGCGTATGGGATGTGGACCTGATACCCAGGATGATGTCATCACCCTACGGCGGACGCATATCCCGGAATATGGTGCAGTCCACCCTGTTCTTCATATCATACCCCTTCCTGGGTCTTTCACCCCTTCCCTCGGAGATCACATCACTTTATCAGGTGACCGGTCCTTTGAGTGTTTTTCCGTCACGGCTTTTCTGGGTGACCGCAAACTCCCTCTACTGGGTATTCTGGCTCAACCTGATGGTTGGATTGTTCAATGCACTCCCGGCGATACCCCTGGACGGAGGATTCGTTTTCAGAGACGGGCTAAACTCTCTTTTGGAAAAACTGGGTTACAAGAACGAAAAAATCGTGGATAAGGTGGTCTACGTTCTCGCCCTGACCATACTGGCATTAATCGTATGGCAGCTGGTGGGACCTCGTATCTAGCCCCTTATCAATTCGAACCCGTCTGCATATAGCAGGGGATGGTAGTCACGGGAATGGCTGGTCTTCCTCATCTTCATCACACTGAGATAGAGGTCAACGTTGTTCGCTTCACGCCGTAGCTCGAGGTGAAGGATGCCATCGGTGAGGAAGCCTTCTCCGGCATCCGAGAATTGAGGATCGTTGGCGGGCAACTCGTGTATCAAAAAAGTGGTCACGTCCAGGTTCCTGAGCCATGTGAAAAACTCGAAAAGCTCTTTCCTGGGATTTTCCAT
>SLLU01000141.1 GCA_007133925.1 Candidatus Halarchaeoplasma halalkaliphilum
ACATCCTGTATCATCAACTTGACACTGGCACCCACCACGTCAACGTCCTTGGCATAAAAGCTTGTACCGATGGTCTTGAGATATTTCTCCCCGAAGACATCTTTGACGTATCGGAGAATGATGGAACTCTTACCCACCCCGGGGTTGCCCAGGAGATTCACCTTCTTTTTCACCTCTCTAAAGTGCATGTCCGAACCTCCGGTGAGCATTATTCGTGGATGAGACTGTTGTTGGCAATCGTATCATTGATTTACGGGATAAGAGTGGGGTTCTGCTCATTCAATGTAAGGACTATTGGGACGTGTATTAAAATTTTTGGTCGTTTCCCGATTTTTTCGTGGCACCCTTGTGGTGGGATAACCTTAAAAGGCATATGTACCTTCGGTGAGCGATAAATTGTATGACGTAGCGGTGGTAGGCGGCGGGCCCATGGGGATGAGGGTCGCCCGAAGGAGCGCCGAATCGGGTTTTGAAACTGTCGTCTTCGAGGAACACGGGAGCATTGGCAGTCCGATGCAGTGCGCGGGGCTGGTCAGTACAAGGGTCGTGGAGATGACGGGTACCGAGAGTGTTTTCATGAAGGCCGGGGCCGCCACCGTGCATGCACCGAACGGGAAAGAGCTCCGTCTGGATGCTGGGGAGACCAGGGCCGTCCTCCTGGATCGAAAACGGTTCGATATGGAGATGGCTGAGAGGGCTATAGAGAGAGGGGCGCATCTGGAGTTGGGGTGCAGCGTGAGGGACGTTCGTAGAAAGGGAGAAAAGATGGCGGTTCGATACCGGCGTGGGGGAGAAAATCAAGACATCGATGCAAAGGTGGTCATCGGCGCCGACGGCCCGGGATCCGCTGTCCGCAGGAGTGCGGGGCTGGGGAGGCCCAGAGAGGTACTATCCAGCATACAGGCACTGGTGGCACATGAAACCGAAGAGATACACATATACCTGGGTAACCATAAAGCCCCGGGTTTTTTCTTGTGGGAAGTCCCCCACCCCGAGGGCACCCTGGTGGGATTGGCATCCGAGCAAGGTAGCATATATGGGATTCTGAAGAAACATCTGGAAAAAAGGGGGTGGTCAGGCAGGATGATCGGGCTGTATGCCGGGACGATACCCCTGGGGCTGTTGGATGAGTCGGTGGATGCTGGGCTCATGCTGGTGGGAGATGCCGCATGCCAGGTGAAACCCCTGTCGGGAGGAGGGTTGTACACAGGATTGCTTTCAGCGGACCTCTGCAGCAAGACCCTGATAGAGGCTCTGGAGAAAGGAGATGTGAGCAAAGAGAGCCTTAACGAGTACCATAGGGCCTGGCGCGATGAGATCGGGGGTGAGATATCAAAGGGGCTTTGGATGAGAAAGATCTACAAAACCTTCTCCGATAAGCAGTTGGACGAGTTGATCCATACCCTGAACAATGAAAAGGTGATGGGGGTGATACGGGACAAGGGTGACATAGATTATCCTTCACACCTTGCGGGACCGGTTATCAAGGCCGCGCCTAAACTCCTTAAATTTAGCGGACCACTTATCAAGGGTCTTTTCTAACCATGGGAAGGAATCGTACTCCTCCTGCATGTAAAGCATGACTGCCAGTACCCCGAAGAAGGCCGATAGACCGCCCAGGGCGTATTGGGGCCATCGGGGTATGGGTGTCTTAACGGTGAAGCTGGTATCCGGGACGATGCCGTTGACACCGAGATAGGTGATGTTCAGACTGCCCGAGTAGTAGGGTCTGTCGGCCTCACCGGGGAGACGTTCGGCGTGGTACCATTCGTCACGGGTGAAGAAGCCTTTGGAACGCATCAGTTGTTCCGAACCCTCGTAGTCGAAGAGTATCTCGAACCGGAGGAAGTAAACTCCTTTGGGGGTGCTCCGGCTGGTTTCCATCCTGTGCCGGATTGTGATCTCCTGGCCGGGTTCCAGGAGAGGGTGGATGAAACTGTTGTATGTGTTACGGGAGGAGACGAACCTGGGGGGAGAGCTGACCTCTTGGATGGGTTTGTTCACATCCAGTGTTGAATAGGAATATATCTCAACACGAAGGCGAACATCCGTCATACTTTGAGGGTAAGGATTGTGTAGCACATAGGTCAGTGTGCCATGTTCGCCCGGTCGTATGGTGTCCGAGGAGATATCTTTGAATATACGGTTCACGTCACCCGGGTCAGATACCTGGGTCACCATGCTTCCCGATACTGAAGATAGTAAAAGAACCGCAAGGAGCATCAGGACTTGTATCCGAACATTCATCCCTATTGAAGGTAAACACAAGGTATAAAATATTTCCGTGGGATGGGTTTGGAATCAGATGAATGATGAAGAGCTTTTTGTTTTAAAGGTGAAAAAAGAGGACGGCGAGCGTGCCATGGAGGAAGTCAAGTTAAGGGGTATTTTGGATACCACAAGGATACCCAGGGAATCCGGTGAGTACCTGTTGATACCCGTGACAGAAGGGGGTGAAAGGATCCATGGGGAACTAGAGTCCAGGGAGCCGCGAAGGAGTCCTTTTCACAGGATATGCAGCCGCCTCGACCTCCCCCAGGACATGCTTCCGGCCCGTTGGGAGTTGATCGGGGACGTGTTGCTGTTCAAACTCCCTGAAGAGCTGTATCCGGAGAGGGATATCATCGGGGAAACCTATGCCGAGGTGCTGGGAGCCAAAACCGTCCTTCTACAGGG
>SLLU01000044.1 GCA_007133925.1 Candidatus Halarchaeoplasma halalkaliphilum
CCGAAGGACCTACCTTCCATGGACGATGCCAGTGTGTTGACCTTGTACATAGCCGAGAACAGAAGAGGCATAGTGGTGTACCTAACCGATCGTATGAGGCCTTTGAAGTCGCTACCCACCTTGAGCCCCCTCACACTCTGGGCCTGTTGAACATTGGAAAGCTCCAGCTGAAAAATTGGTGCGAACCTCATGGCGAGTATGAGTAAAAAACTGAACCTGTAGGGTACCCCCACATCTGCCAAACCCGAGGAAAGGTCTCCGGGGGAAGTCGTACCCACAAATATCCACGACATGGAGATCAGCGAAAAAAACCTTCCTGAGATCAGGAAACCCCTGGCGATGGCATCTCTGGTGATCTCAAAAAGAAACATATCCATGATCACCGCGCCTTCCGGGACGAAGATCACCTGTGCCATGAAGATGGCAACTACAAGGGCCAGTATGCTTTTCCCGAACCTCCCCTTCACTCCGTAAAGAATTTTTAACATCAGTAACACTATTACAAAACAGAGCAACATCCATAGTGAATCGATCAAAAACACCATGATGGCACCCATGACCAAGGCCATGAGCTTGACCACGGGATTCACACCTTTTACCACAATATTCCCTCCAACACCTTTGGATCACCATCGTGGACAACCCTTCCATCTTCCATGACCACGGCACGGGTGCAGAACTTCCTTGCGAACTCAGGGTCGTGGGTAACTATGATCAAAGTCGTCCCCATCCTATGGTAATCGTAAAAGAGACCAGCTATCTTCTGGCCATTCTCGTGATCCTGTCCCGTAAAGGGCTCGTCAACGATGATCAATTCCGGATCGTGTAGGGATGACGAGTGGATGTTCAGCCTTCGTTTCTGCCCGAAGCTCATGCAGTGGGGATGTGTTTTTCTTCCCACCCCTTCATTCTCCATGTCCATGAGTTTCTTCTCACCGTTCTCAATCCCCTTTCCAAAATTATTGGGGCCGAAGAGCATCTCCTTTTCCACGGTATTTTCAAATATCTGATGATTTGGATTCTGAAACACGTATCCCAGCTTCCTGCCCAGTCTCCACGGTGGTATACTGCGGGATGGGTTCAGGTTCTCCCCTGCCAGATATATCTCTCCTTCCTGCACCTCCAACAAACCCGCTATGTGTTTGATCAATGTAGTTTTACCACTCCCGTTCCGTCCCATTAGGGCGACCATCTCGTTTTTCCTGACTTTCAGGTCTATTTCTCTCAGTATCCATCTCCCGTTCACTCTGCAATTGAGACCTTTTATGTTCAGCACCGTTTTTCCGTAACGGTTCACCCTTCGGGCATATTCCGGATATGAATGTCGAGTGAGTGTTTTCCTTTGATCCGTTGGCAGGTCACGGAAGTCGTCTATAACCCTCCCCAGGACACCGTTTTCCATCCTGAGCACCCGGTCAACCTTACTTTCCAGGTCCCCTATACGGTGCTCGGCGATGATTATGGTCAGTTCCTCACTCCTTCTGCTCACGTTCTCTATGGACCCGAGCACCTCTTCCATGGAAACCGAATCCAGGTTGGACGTTGGCTCGTCCAGTATGAGGACCTTCGGGTTCAATACAAGCATGGATGCGATGGCTATCTTCTGTTTTTCTCCCCCCGAAAGGGTGTGAAGGCTGCGATACCTGAGATCACTGCAGTTCAGGTCTCTCAGGGTGGTTTCTATCCTCTTGTCAATTTTTCTTCTGGCCAACATCCTGTTCTCCAAACCGAATGCCATCTCGTCCTCCACGGTCTCTGTGCAGAACTGGGTCTCGGGATCCTGATGGACCATACTTATCTGTCTGGCTAGCTGGAGTGTGTTAAGATCGTCCCTTCCGTTGATCTTTATGGTTCCCTTGACCTCTGCCGGGATGATCTGGGGTATGAAGCCGCACAGAGAGTTCATCAACGTTGATTTCCCGGAAGCACTGTTACCGGAAAGCCATATGAATTCACCCTTATTCACGGAAAAGGATACATCTCTTATGGAGTATCGATCTCTGTTGGGATACCTCACGGATAATCCCTGTACCTCTATGATGTGTTCATTCGATGCGGATCTCATATACATCCCTGACCCAGTATGCACCGTCGTATCCGTCCGCCACTATCATGTATACTCCTTCATCATGTGATAAGATTATGTTGTCATTTTCCATGACCTCGTTCAAGTTGAAAACCGCATCGTATCCATCGGTTGCCATAACCCTTACCCTTGATGCGTCATCCCTTGGCCCAGCTTCATAGATTATCGCTCTAAGGGGGATGCCGGTATAATCCTTCTCTGGAACATGGGTGACCGACCCGATCAATTCAGCGGATACAGTTATCTCATTATCTTCAAGATCGCCGTAAGTGAAAACATATCCTCTATTCACCTCGCCGACCACGTTCACCTCCTCGGCACCTGGTGGTACGTACACATTGTGAAAATAGTACATACCTCCCACGGTGAAGGCGGTCAGGAAGATCACGGTCACCGCTATGCTGGTGTACCTTGTGGAAAACGGGACCTTCTCTTTACTCAAGGACCTATCCAGCAGGCCGCCCTGTTCCAGGGAATCCAACATCTGCAGGGTTACATAACCTCCGAAGATCACACCGGACCCGAAGGCCAGCATACCAAGCATCATTATCAGGATGGTGGGGACGCC
>SLLU01000092.1 GCA_007133925.1 Candidatus Halarchaeoplasma halalkaliphilum
ACAACGGTATATCTATCCCCTGGGGTTACGTGCTCTCTCTCATCCAGAAACAGGTGCATCTTACGGTGAGTTCCCAGCACATCACCAGATGGACCAACGAGCACACCGGTATTGAATACTGCATCCCCGTCACACTCCGCCATGGAGAAGGCCGCATACAAACCATGTTCCCTTGCTGCACCCCCCAATGTTTTGGTGGTGTCCCCCGGAATTGGTTCCGCCAGAGACCCCAGTACATCACCAGGCGAACCCGTTGTCAGGTACTCCGGTAGGCAGATCAGATCGGCACCCATTCCCGCAGCCGAGGCCATGATCTCGCAGGCCCTGTCAAGATTCGAGTTCTTGTAACCGTTCTTAAGATCCGTTTGTGCGACCGCTGCTGTAAATCGTTTCATGTTATGCTAACTCCTTGTATTATTGCCAAGAAGGCCCGTGTTATAAAAAATATGTCGTGTTAAAGGAGGACGAAGGCTATGGATAAGATATCATAAAGTTTCACGACGGGCCGGAATCCGGTGGGTCCATAACCAAGGCATCCCGGGGCGGATAAAAGGCATCATCGGATAGTTCTCTATCGACAGTTACACCGGTAACTGCGAAGGATATACTTTCTCCGGTATCCAGATCTGATTCCCTGAAGGTAAAGTCCACCGCACCTTCTTCTTGGATGTGGTCCACGATACCTTCTATCAGGATCCAGGATTCAACGGCACTTTGTACTGCCTGAGTGCCCTTGAGCATAAACCATATCTCAAGGGGTTCTCCATCATAAATTTCGGTGTGTGAAAACTCGTAAAATGCATTTTGAGCATCATTGTAAATGAACCTCGAGGGAGTACCATCATTGAGTTTTCCGTCCATTGAAAAATCGAATTCCGGAGTGTTCAGGTTCCTTGCCTTTACATTGTAGTAGGCCGGAGAGCCCCCTCGTTCGCTGATGGTGAACTCCACACTGAGGATTTCTTCCACTCCGTTTTCATCGTTATCCGTGCATCCGGTGGTGGCCAGTACCAGAATGACCACCAGTAGGACCATGAACGAATTCCTTCTCATGTTATACCCCAAACCATTGGGGTTCCTTCTTAATATAATTTGGCCCTGGTAAAGGAACCCCCGGGCCGGAAAAAGGTTATTAACCCATTGTCCGGATTCGGAGTCATGTCCTGGCCTATGGTGATGGGGATTGCTTTCCTGCTGGTCGCCCTGGCGGAGTTCGGAGACAAGACACAGTTGATGACGGTGTCCCTTGCATCCCGGTACGACAAGATCCCAGTGTTCTGGGGTGTGTTCCTGGGCATGTCCCTGGTGACCGTGATGGGTGTGATAGTGGGCACCATACTGTATTCCCACGTACCCCTCACCCCTCTGAAGATAATCGCTGCTGCCATATTCATATTATTCGGTATCCATAGCATACTGTCCGATGACGATGATAAGTTGGATAACATGAAGGATAGCCACGTATTCCGGAATTCCTTCGTACTCTCGTCCGTGGCCGAGTTGGGGGACAAAACACAGTTCGCTGTCATCGCCCTCACGGCACGTTATGCGGCACCCGTACCCGTCCTGGTGGGCTCTCTGGCAGGACTGGCACTGGTCATAGGTTTGGGGGTTTTGTTAGGCTGGAAACTATCGCAACACGTAGAGAAGGGGAAGATCAAAATCGGCACTGCAGTGCTTTTCATTGCCATAGGTACCCTGTTCTTCGTGGAAGCGGTCCTGATGTGAGTCATGACCTCATATCTCATCCACGAGTTCCTCGAACCCGTCTTCGGTTTCATCCACCTCGATGTTAAGTTCATCGGGACCATATACTTTGGGGGGTTTGGACTTCATGGGATTCTTGTAGAGGTAATAGATCAGAGCCAGTGAAACCAGTGCTATGCCCGCCACCGGTATCATCCAAAGCCGGAAGAAACTTCCGGAAGGTGAACTTTCTTCTACCACAACGGTTTCCGAGATCCCCTGGAACTCGATAACATAGACCCCCGGTTCCGTAAAGATGTGATGGAAGGTGTATTCCGCACTTGAATCTCCCGGTATCAGAAGGGAATAGATCAATTCCTCATCCATGAGCACGTCCACGGACCCTTCCCTTCGACCGCGGTTGTGACCCTTGACGGAGATTGTTATCTGCAGTGGCGGCTGGCCCTCCAGTGGTGTCACCATCAGCTCCAGGTTATCAGGAGCGAACAGGTATGATTCGAAGTGGGCAGTGAGGCTCTTATTACCGTCCATGAGGATGGATATGTTTTCCGTGTGCTCCATTCCCGGAGGTACATCACCGCTCCAATGGCTGAAACGCCAGCCCTCGTCGGGAGCGGCGGTGACGTTCACCTCATCCCCGTAAAGATAGGTATGACCACCTTCGGAGGGGATCGTGGTACCGTCCCCTTCTCTTTTGATGTTCAAAGTGTACTCATCGAGTACGAAATGGGCGGTCAAGTTCTTATGGCCGTCCATGAATAGGCTGGTCTCGTTGCCCTTATCTCCCGCTTCGGGCACATCACCGGTCCAGTGGCTGAACGACCAACCTTGATCCGGTACCGCCATCACCGTTACCTCGGTACCATACGGGTACCAGTTGATACCCTCTTCCGGATATGTACTGCCGTTCCCTTCCACAGATATGTTGAGTTGAAAATTCAGTAACCCAAAGGACGCCCTTATGGAACTATCGCCATCCATCACCAGGGTTATCTCCGGATCGAACCTTTGCTGAGAAGGTACATCACCGGTCCATCTGTTGAAGTACCACCCTTCCGCAGGCACGGCTATCACGGTTACTTCGGTACCATAGAGATAGGTGTGAGTGCCCACATCGGGGTCGATGGCCCCTTCACCGTTGATGTTAACGGTGAGGGTATGATAGAGTCGTTGGAAATGAGCGGTGAGTGTCTTGTCACCGTCCATCACCATGGTGATCTCGTGGTTTTCCTCTTCACCTTCGGGCACATCGCCGGTCCAGTGGCTGAAGTACCACCCTTCGTCAGGGGTTGCCGTTAGTGTTACTTCGGTACCATGCGGATAAGTATGTCCAGGGGGGTCATAGTCAACTTTACCGTTACCAGTGATATGTACTTCTAAAACTAAGCCTTTCCAGCTAAAGAAGGGGTACGTTTCTGCTTGAACCATATTCCAGATGGTTTCGATATCACGATCGGCTGTGCTGTCAACCGTGGCGATATCCCAACCTGCATCGCTAAAGGTTGTTATGTCCATCATCTCTGGGGTAGTCTTGCCTTCGCCACCCCCACTTTCGGATTGACCGGAAGTTTCGACATCCCAGAAGCTATCATAAACCCATTCGCCGTCATAGCCTATCAGTCCTCCTACATGTTCATCTCCGCTAACGTGTCCAACCGAATAAGTGCGATAAATTGAGCTAGATCCCCATCCCACAAGGCCACCTACATTCATACTACCACTTACATCACCTGTTGCATAGGAGTCGGAAAGAGATAAAGTCGTATGTTTACCTATAAGTCCGCCAACGCTCTCATCACCGACCACGTTCCCTGTGGCATAGGATGTATCAACATATAACCAATTCTCTCCTATCAACCCACCTACGAATTTAACACCGGTAACATCACCCGTTGCATAGGTATTTGAAACCGGCCCGTTAATGCGATTCCAATAATTCCATCCGATAAGACCTCCAACATAATCTCTGCCCGTAACATCACCCGTTGCATATGAATCGATCACCGGGCGGTCCCAGTTTGATCCCACCAGGCCACCAACATAATCTATACCTGTAACGTCTCCCGTGGAAAAGGAACCGAAGATTTCACCGTGTCCCAGATACCCCACAAGACCACCTACCAATCGGTCACCGTCCACGCTTCCCGTTGCATACGAGTTCTCTACCGTGCCGTAAATGTTCACTCCAACGAGCCCACCCACCCATCGGTCACCGTTCACGGTTCCCTTTACATACGAGGTCTCAACCGTGCCGAAATAGTTCATTCCTATTAGCCCGCCTAATCCGCTCCCTCCAATAATATCACCCTCCACATAGGAATTGGATATCACTCCATTACCGTAATAATACCCTGCCAACCCCCCCGTATAATTACCTCCGTGTATACTCACATTTTTTAGACCGATGTTGACAATCTCCTCGGCAATTGCGTATCCGAACATACCTAAGTGTTCTACAAAGGGTAAATCGATGTATAGATTGTGGATCGTACGGTTGTTACCATTGAAGTCGGCAGCGAGATATGGAATATACAATCCGGGTGCAATGGTGAGGTCTATGTCATCAGAGAGTATAAATTTGTATCTGTCCACATCAGCAAATCCCAGCAAATCTCGAATGCCCTCGACTTCACTTATCTCGTAATGTTCTCCGGTCGGTACGATGGTATCGCTGTAATCGGATATATCAAGGGATAAACCGTTGTTGAACCAATCTTGATACTGTTCATCATAAAGACCTCCGATGGTCAGATGATGTCCGTCATTGATCAACACTTCGTCGATGTTGTAATGGGAGTTGGACACCCTACCACCTACTACGGATCCAAGAAGTCCTCCAACACCGCTGTTACCCCATACGTTTGCTGTGCTGTAGGAATTCTCCACCGTGGACCCCCAGGCGTGCCTTCCCACTAGTCCACCTACTATGTGGTCTCCATTTATGCTACCCGAAACATAAGAGTTTAACACACTACCACCACCTGAATTATCACCAATGAGTCCGCCCATTCTAGAACCACCGGTTATATTACCCGTTACATATGAGTTATTCACCATCCCAAAAGATCTGGATCCCAAAAATCCACCAACGTTATTGTTCCCATACACATCTCCTATTGAAAATGAGTTGGATATATTACTTCCATAGCTCCTCCCAACGAACCCACCTACATCTTCATCACCGCGTACGTGACCATTGGTGTGCAGGTTAGATAGTGAACTGAGCCTGCTGTATCCCACGAATCCGCCTACACTAACACCCCCGGTGATGTTGTTGTTTATCAACCCCAGATTCTTCAAAACCGCGCCGTCTCCGGCATGTGCGAACAAGCCTACGTATTCGGTATCCCGACGGTTGATGTACAATCCTGTTATGGTGTGATTCATACCGTAAAGGCTACCTTTAAAATGACCATCTGGTTGATGCCATTCACCGTAACCGATAGGCTCAAATCCCTCGAACCTTTCCCCTGTTTCATTCCAATTCCACTCCCTCGTCTCACTGGCATCTATGTCGTTGGCCAGGGCATAGTGTGCATTCAGATCGTTGTTCATGGCCTGCAGATCATACACGTCGTATATCATGTACGGGTCGTCCTCGGTACCGCTGCCCCTATGAAAAGATGGTATCTCACCATCACTTGCCATGCCGGGACTTTCTTGGGACCATATCGCTTCACCCGAGGCCATGCTCAAAAGCAGGACCACCATACAGACCATCGCTCCCTTTCTAAGCATCATCGTATATCAATCCATTCGGCCGTATGAATAATTTTCGCATTCGTCTGTGATAAACGGAATCATCAACCGATCCAGATCAGTTTCCCCCCTTCCCGCCTGAAATGTTTATTAGTCATAAGGTGCATGCAAGGACCATGCCCAGGTGGAAAACAAAGGGTTCCAGGAAGATCGGCGAATCGACCCTGTTCGTCATGAAGGAGGATGAGGTGGTCATGCCCGGAGGAACAGAGAAGACTTACACGGTCATAGACTTCCCGGACTTCGCCGGTGTCCTACCGGTGTACCGGGACCAGTTCGTAATGGTGAGTAATTACCGCTATCCCGTGGACCAGCATGTAATAGAGATACCCGCGGGGTTGATAGATCCGGGAGAAGAACCCCTGGAAACCGCCCGGAGGGAGCTGGAAGAGGAAACCGGATTTCTTTTGAAGGATCCCGTTGAACTGTGTACCTACAATCCCGTGGCCAGCCTCAACGTCCAGGTGGCCCATTTGTACATGGGAAGGGGAGAAAGGGGTGGTAGAAAAAAGCTGGACGACGGCGAGGACATGGAAGTGTGCTTGATGGATATTCGTGAGGTCTATGATATGCTGGAGAGGGGAGAGTTGAAACATCCCCATACCATGATTGCACTTTTCTTCGCTCGCCCCATCCTCCAGGATGAGGGTTTACTGTGAAACGGGCTCATGGGGATTCGAACCCCAGTTTTCGGCTCCGAAGGCCGAAAGGATATCCACTACCCTATGAGCCCCTGGTGAAAAAGTAGCCCCGGGCGGATTCGAACCGCCGTTGCCAGGTCCAGAGCCTCGCATGATTGACCGCTACATTACGGGGCTGTTCCGTCCGCTTTTCGCGTCAAACAAAGCTGTAAAAAAAGATGGTGATATATAGCTTTATCTTCTTTCCGGGAAAGTATTTTTATATAGTAGGTTTCACATATCCCCCTGTATGAAGAACATAGAAGTGGCGATCATCGCAATGCTTTCCACCATAAGCGCCATAGTGACATGGTTCTTCCTCTATTCCACCACCGGAGGTTCCGAAGGACCTTTCGCTCCGATATATACCGCCATCATGTTGCCCCCATTTTTCGCCCTGATATTCCTGCTGATAAGGGCGTTGATCATCAAGAAAAAGAGAGGGTGAATATTTTTGTACCCCCCTGAGTTATCCATCACCCATGGACGTGTCCGAGCTTGACTACGAATTCAGGGATGAACTGATCGCCCAGAGGCCGGCGGAACCCAGGGATAGTTCACGTCTTATGTACGTGGGTAAAGAGAGTACGCAGCACCTGACATTCCGCGATATAACCGGATTGCTGGGGGAAGGGGACGTCCTGGTTAAGAACAAGACCAAAGTGGTCCCCGCCAGGATAGAGGCAAAAAAGGTCACCGGGGGAAGGGTGGAGATACTGCTTTACCATGAAAGAGAAGAAGGACTGTGGGACTCCCTGGTAAAGGGGTCCGGCATTAAGGAAGGTGCCGAACTGTACGCGGGGGAAACCAGCCTGAGGGTTGAAAGGCATTTAGGGGGCGGAAGGTACCTTCTGGGGTGCCGGGACGGTGATCTGCTCATGGAAAGAGAGGGGAGCATGCCGACACCACCCTACATAAAGAAGCCTTTGAGGGACAGAGATGAGTATCAGACGGTTTACGCCCGGGAACCCGGTTCGGTGGCAGCCCCCACTGCTGGTTTCCACTTCACCCAGGATATACTCAAAGAACTCAAGGGCAGAGGAGTCGAGATACACGACATCACACTCCATGTGGGACCCGGGACATTCCTGCCCATCAGGACAGAAAGGGTGGAGGAGCATTCCATGGACTCCGAGTACTACGTGGTGGATAAGGACACTGCGGAAGGGGTGACCAAGGCGAACCGGGAGGGAAGGCGGCTGATACTGGTTGGCACCACAACGGTCAGGGCCATGGAATCCGTATCCAGAGGGGGAGTGGTGGAAGAGGGAAAGGGGTGGACGGATATCTTCATATACCCAGGCTACCGGTTTCAATCGGGTATGGATATGTTCATGACCAACTTCCACCTGCCTCGTTCCACACCCCTCATGCTAACCTGCGCCTTCGGAGGGAAGGAACGTGTCCTGGGTGCCTACGGATCGGCAGTGAGAAAGGGCTATAGATTCTACAGTTTTGGTGACTCCATGCTCCTGGAGGGAAAGGTTTGATCACATTCCATATTAGTAGTGAGGACGGGGGGGCCAGAAGCGGTCTGCTGGAGGTCAACGGCAGGAAGGCGAGAACACCCCTCTTCATGCCCGTTGCAACCCGGGGGAGTTTGAGGACCCTGTCCAACGAGGAGGGGGCCAGGATGGGGTTCCAGGCCCTGATAGCCAATGCATATCACCTGTTGATGAAACCCGGCGCGGATATAATCCAAGAGGGAGGAGGGCTACACAAATACATGAACTGGCCCAATATCATCTTCACGGACAGCGGAGGATTTCAGATGATCCGGTCGGGATTTGACCTCAAGGTTTCCCAAGAGGGGGTCACGTTCAGATCCGAAACCGACGGTCGTATCATAAGGATGACACCCGAGGAGAACATACTTTTACAGAAGAAACTGGGGGCGGACGTGTCCATGTGCCTGGACCTGTGCCCGCCCTACCCCGCGGACCGTGATGACCTTATCAGATCTGTGGAGATGACCAGCACATGGGCCCGGAGATGCCTTGATGTGGGTCATGATACGTTCTGCATATCTCAGGGGGGCACGGATGATGAGCTCAGAGAACGCAGCTGTCGGGAGCTGGCGGATATGGGATTTCAGGGGTTCGCTGTGGGGGGGTTGAGCATAGGAGAACCAAGGGAGGATATGTACCGTATGCTTGACATCGCCGACGGTGTGTATCCCCGGGAAAGCCCCCGTTATGTCATGGGTTTGGGGTCTCCTGTTGATATACTGGAGTCCATCTCAAGGGGTATGGATATCTTCGACAGCGCCTATCCCACAAGGAACGCAAGGCATGGATCGGTTATGACCTCTACAGGCATGATCTCCATAACCAACGGAAGGTACAGGAGGGACCACGGACCCTTGGACCAGGGATGCCGATGCCCGGTGTGCCAGGACCACAGCCGTTCCTACGTTAACCATCTTTTAAGGGCCCGGGAACTGTCCGGACTGAGATTGGCCACCATACACAATCTGTTTTTCATGAGCACACTCATGAGTGATGCCAGGAAGGCCATAGAAGAAGGTCGCTTCGACTCCTTCAAAAAGGCATTCACGGAAGCATACGAATGATTTAATATCACCTACATCCCTTACCCGAACGAATGAAGGAATCCTGCATCAGGTGTGAAAAGGATATCCCGCCTATCCAGTTGATATGTGATCAATGCGCCAACGTTCTTTTTACCGAAAATATATTCTGGCTCGCCCCGGACCCGGTGATCGGTGGCCCCAACACGGACCGCTCGGTACATCGCTCCGAACCGGTCCTCACCATAGGGGGCCATCCCGACGGAGATCTGATTTACAGGGACGGTGAGCCGATCATGGATATTGTATCCCATCTGAAATCCGCATCCAGGGAAGGGAAGATGGGGATATCAGAGATCCTTGGTAGACTCCATGATATCCTTTTGGATATGGGGGTGTCCGAGGATATGGGACGGTGCTTTTTTTCTCCCGGGGATTTCCAGGTGTTCGCCGAGATATTCTACGTGGTGGAGGACCTGTCGGATAGAGGGGGAGAAGAGCACGGAGCACTCTATCGCAATATCGCACACCTGCTGGAGCACACTGCCTGCAAATCCGATTCCCCCATATTCAGCCCTTCCTTCCGGGAGAGGATACGCACAGACCTCATGAGCGAGGCCTTGAGATACTGTGATATGGCCGGGGAGGAGGACGATATCGAATACCTGTTGACCCGGGGGAACATACTGTTGAAAATGGGTAGGGAAGACGAGGCAAAGGAACTCTTCGAGAACATACTGCTCATGGACAACAAGAACATGGATGCAGGGGTTTATCTGGCCAGGATACGCATCAGGGAAAAGGACCTGGAAGGAGCAGAGGGGATACTGAACGACCTTCTGGACACCCATGGGGAGAGTGCCATGGTATGGTATCTCAAGGGGGAGGTGATGCGAGAGAAGGGGTCCTGGGGCGGGGCCGTGCAGTTCTACGATCTGGCCATGAGCAAGGATGAAGGTATGGTTGAAGCATATACGTCCAAAGCCAGGGTGCTCTTGGAAAACGGGATGATCGAGGAGGCGAATGCCGTACTGGACACGGCTCTGGAGCTGGATGAAAAATCCGCCGAAGCCTGGTTCTTGAGGTCAAACATACTCAGGGAGATGGATCGATGGGGCGGGGCCGTGCAGTGCCTCAACGAGGTACTGGATATCGACCCCCACTTGGGAGATGCATGGGTGTTGAAGGGAGACATACTGTCAGACAGGAACCTTTTCGAAGAGGCTTTTGAAGCCTACGAGACCGCTTTGATGGTGGCACCCGAGCTGAAGTATGTCATAGAGAAGAAAAAAGTGTACGAGGATCGTACTCGCTGAATCAGACCGGCCATCGCCACTTGGCCAGCTCTATTATGACCAGTGACGCCACTGCCATTATAAGGATCAGTCTGTGGTCCAGTTTTGGGCCCTTGGATTCTTCCTCGTCAAAGTAACGCATCAGTCCTGCGGAGGAGTGGAATCCGCCTCCCTTCTGTTTCGGAGCCATTGTTTTACACATTCCACGTTCGATTATTTAAAAATTGCGCATCATCACCCGTACTCTTCTTTGGAGAAGTTGTTTTCTAATTGATGATCGAACAGTTTTCCGTAATTAATGGTTAACTGATCACCCCCTTATTCTCAAAGGACGTGCATGGGAGGAGAGGTGGATCAAAATCGACGATCTGGCAGAGCTGACTTACTCCTAAATGAAGGTAATATGTTCCATGATATCCAGACATCGAAAACTCCATTTATTTCTTTTAATAAATGCATTTAAGAACCTTCTGGATATCGATTTGAACACTTGCATCTGTGTACATACATACAAAGTAATGTTTAAATAGGGGGGGGG
>SLLU01000097.1 GCA_007133925.1 Candidatus Halarchaeoplasma halalkaliphilum
CCACTTTCTCAGTTCTTCCCCATCACTGCCGAATTTAGAGTAGTGGTCCATGGCCTCCACCACAGGGTCGGTCAGGTCCACTGGTTGCTGAGAGAAACATTCAAAATAGGCACCAATGAACGAGTTGACCTGTAAGAACCTCTCTGGAGTAAAAGAGGGCCCCATCCTGAGTATCGATACACACATATCCCCCAGGTCCCTGAGAGGATCACCCTGGGAGGATTCTTCGAAATCTATCCCGTAAATCACCTTATCATGGTACAAAAAATTTCCAAGTATGCAGTCTCCCTTTCTATATCCATGGGCAAAGGCCTCATGAAAATCCGCCAACCACCGGGCCATGAGTGGTAATATGTGCACATGTCCCTGTTCGAACAAGATTTTGCAGTCCGGACCAGGTATGTACTCCAGCACCAGTGTGTCCCCGGTTGATCCCATCACTTTGGGTACCGGTATCCCCCTCTTTTCACAGCCAACCAACAGGTTCCGCTCCACAAGGAGTTTTTCATGGGACCCCTCCCGGTACTCCTTCACCACCCTTTCCTTTCCCTGGTACTCGACCATGAAAACCTTGTTCTTCCGACTCTTAAATTTTTTCTTTACATCACCGTCCGAGGGGTCGGTTTTCATGGTTCAATATCCTTCATGGGGTATTTGTATGTTAACACTCATTGTTCCATTAATGTTAAATACATATCAACACATTGAGCTTCATAGGTGTTAAACCATGGGAGAAGAATCAAAGGTATGTATCGCGGAGAGGGTCAAAGGCTACTTTAGGTCCAAGGCCATACTTCCATCAGATAAGGTCGATCAGTACATTACTGGTCATCTGCCCGAGTTCGTTGAAGAGTACAAACTAGCCACCAGGTCGGATCTTCAGGGTGTTGATAAGAGGATCGAAGGGTTCCTTGGTGAAATGGATGAACTGCATGAATGGAAGAGAGATACCCAGAAACGCATGGATGATACTAGGTACAAGATAGAAAGGCTCGAAAAGGTCTATGGATCAGGAGGGGACTGATAGATGGAAGGAGTTTTGGCAGGTCTTTTCGTTCTTCTCCTGGTACTGGTGGTGGTTTACATCTACTTCAGACAACGGGCTCGTAACCAGGCACTGGAAGGTATGTACGGACATGTGCCCACCCATGTAGAGTTGTACTTCAAGGAATACTTCGAGGATATTATCGGTAATTGGGACCTTATGGACAGGGACAAAGCAGTGGAATGGTCCAGAGGCATGGATGAGCGGCTCGATAACGTTACCTCCCAGATGGAGTCCATCAAGAAGGGGAGGATCAGGATAGACAGAGAGCTGGACGGTATAGATGCCAGGGTGGAAGAAATGGAGAAGAGATGGAGAAGCCAGGGGCGATGATATGTGGTTCATGGCGGATTCATTTTCGGATAATTTCATGGGTATATTCTACGTCATCGCCGTTATCATCATACTCTACATAGTGGGTAGGGTGATCATAACACACGAGAAGGAGAAGACTAGGTTGAAGAGTGCCGATCTAAGGCTCAAGGCAAAGAAGCTTGATATGCTGGAAAAGGAGAGATACATCAAGGGGTTGAGGGATGCGTCCATGGTACTCAAAGATGACGAAAAGACCAGGATCGACGAACTGGAACAGGATACTGCGGTGCTTTCAAGAAGGAGCATAGCATTGATGACGGAGATAGAACAGAGGATGCAGAGGTTGGAAAGGGGTGCTGACAACGCCAAGCTCCTGAAAACGCTGAAAGATATCAAGGAAACCGAAAAAGAATTGTTTGGAAAAAGGGGGTAGAAAAAAATGAGCGAATATTCAGAGGATTACGGAAAGAAGAAAGAAAACATACTGGATACCATACAGGAAATGTTGTTCCCGGGGGACATAGAGATAGAGGGAACCGGTTACCAACGGAGTCTGTTGGACCGCCGGATAGAGAAATATCTAGACAAGCATTTTGACGAGTATATAAGGGAATACGGTCTTGTCAGGGAACTGGATCTAGAAGTCTACGAAGATAGATTCATAGAGATCGTTAGAGGGATCAAGGAAATCCACGAATTCCAAAAGGACACCGATGCCCAGCTGGCGGAGTTCAAGAGGCGCCTGGATGCCTTAGAAAAGAAAATGTAGGAGAATTGGATATGAGCAAAGGAACAAGGCTGAAAAAGGTGATCAACAGCTACGTCCTGGCACAGGAAGATCCAAACCAGCGTTTGAAGCTTCTTCAAAGATATCTGAAGGTACAGGGTATAGCCGAGGTTAGCCTTGAAGAGCTCAGGGTCCATATCAACAGGATAGACAGAACCGATTCCAGAAATAAAAGAAAAGATACCATGGAAGCCCTGCTCTTTACAAAGGAGGGGACTCCCAAAAAGAACAGATATGGTTCTTCTTTCTGCAAGAACTGTCACATGTACAAAGATTACGAAAAAGAATGCCCATACTGCGGTAGTCTGGAGCTAACTATGTGAGGTATAATTATGGAAACGATATTGTACTCGGATATAATAAGAAGACCGGTGGAGATCTCCCATAAAAATGTCAAATGCAAACTGGTGGAGGTGGTCGCTTACAGAGGTGAAAAGCACTGGCGTGCCAACGAGGTCATGATAGAATCAGGGTTCGTTGATAGGGAAGGAGCTTTCTATCCGGTATCGGCCTTGAAAGATATGGAACAAAAGGGGACCATTCAGCTCAGGCCAAAGGAACCTGGTCGTGTCAATCCCAAGACCACAGATCCGTCCATGCTTTCCGGGTTGATGAAGAAGATGGTCGTTGACAGCTCAGGAGAGGAACTGGGGCGGGTGTACGACTTCGAGCTATATGTGGGAAAAAGTCCATGGATAGTATGGAAGATGTTGATCAACCCCACGGGACTGAAGCCCACCAAGAGACGTTTGAGGATACCCACGGATAACATATCCAAGGTAACCGCAAACAGGGTATTGTTGAAGTAGATGATCCCATGATAGTAGTATATCTCCTGATCGTCTTTTTTGTGATCCTGGTGTGCCTGGCACTGCTGTACTCTCGAAGCCGGAAGAAAAAATTTGAGGAAAAGGATCGTCTCCAGGACGAAGTTAGTCTGAAGATAGAAGATGTGAAGAAGAGACTTCACGATGTTAGATTCAGAAGACCTAAACAGATAAGGATAGATCTGGAAGAAAAACCAAGGATATGATCGTGATGTCTGACACCTCACGGGGATAATCTTATATCATATGGAGTGGTTATTCTTACTGTCAGACATTTAAGGGGATCACATATGTGTAGATACATGTACGGAACGGACAAATACGAAGGAGGTAGATGTGCCCACCCCAGCAACCATTCTATTGAATGTAAGGGAGAGGGATCATGCAGATTGATGTTGGAAGAAACTGCCCTGGACACCAACGATATCATAGAGGAATATGGTTCAGCTGTGGAGAAAGAAGGTGATAACTGTCACGATACTACCTGTGGTGTCTATTGCTCAAAATATAAACTATTCTACTGTGCAGGTAAAGGTAATTGTCAGACTGAAGAAGAATACAGGGAACACATGAGCAGGTTCAGCGGAGGGCTGTAACCTATCTGGATTCCAGATCGTCACTTCCGTGATAAAAGTCCTGCACCCCAGAGTATATATCCTCCAGACCATGCCATTCAAGGGCGGACACGGGGATTATCGTCCTTGGTAAAGATAGCTCCTGCAGACCTCTGATCAGCTCAAGACCCAACTCCTTTTCCATGGACTCCATGGTGATGAGGTCCGACTCAAGGAGTTCGTAATCTTCAGCCCATCCCTGGACCCGTTCCACATGTTCCGGTCGGAGTATGTCGGACTTGCCCAGTACCGATAGATAGGGTACCTGAAATCGGTACTGTATGGTTGACGAAAGGAGCAGGAGGGATATGTAACCAGTGGGCTGCTTGGACAGTATTGGGTCAAAGATGAACACAAAGGCCGTGCGTTCCTTTCCAAGGACATGGACCAATTCCTGGCTTGAGCGCCTGAAATTGAAGAGTTCTGTCTGCCCAGGAGTGTCTATCAGGAAGTAATCACAGGTGTATGTATCCATCACACCCTTTATCTCCCATGCATTCATGGCGATCATGTCGGCACAAACTATCTGTGCGCCGTTGGGTCCCAGACCGTGTTCATCCATAACGCCCTGAAGTGAGATCCAGTCGGTTATGTCTATGTCAGGATCATAGGGTATGTTCTCCGCACCCGGGTCCAGATTTATGGTTACGGGGTCGAAGCCATGCCTTTCCATCCAGTTCTTGAATTCCTTCACAAGGGTGCTCTTTCCGGACCCGGCGGTCCCCACGAAATATAGGTTTATCCCCATTTTCATCTCCTCCTTCATCCGGGCAGGGTCGCCAGGAGTACTGTGATCTCCTCCTTGGCATCCGCGTCCTTCAGTTCCTCTAATCGTGCTGTTGCTTCCGCAAAGATCTCTCTGAGCTTTTCCACATTTTCCTTGGTAAGGGGGATCTTTTCGTAGGACACCCAACCCACCTCACTCTCTATCTTTTCCCTTTTCTGTATGTATCGAATACCCCTGTTGGCCATTCCTTTGATGGTCCCCAGGGCCGCCAGCTTGTAGTTCTTCTTCTGTTCCAGAGTCAGCTCATCCCAAACAGCGGAAGAGTCCAACCATTCCTCCTCAACTGCATAGAATCTCTTTACCAGATTTCCGCATATTTCCTCACGACTGATGTGTATCAACCCTGCATCCATGAGTATGTGAACATGGTGATAGACCGTCTGGGGTGTTATACCTATCTCCTCTGCCAACTCCGAAATGGATCTCTCACCCTCCAAAAGCAGGGCCATGACCTGCAGACGTGAGGCGTTGGACAGGGTCTGTATCTGATTGACTGTGGGTTTCAATTCTTCGGACATGTCTTCACCTTAAGATAGCATCTTAACGAGGTGATGCCGTCGAAATATTTAAATATTACCCCTGTTCTATGTACATTAAGACGCCATCGTAACGATAATACACTAAGATACCGAAAAGAGGTGGTAAAATTGAAAAGACAGGATATGAATCCAAGAAACAATCGGTGGGTGTACTGGCAAACAAAACTCGAACTCATCCGCTGACGATGATACCTGGGAACACCCACCCAAACCCTTTCCCATATTTTTCCTTGATGATACTTTCTCAGAACTCATAGGGGATCTCATGGAGGGGATCTCTCGTACACAAAGATCTCATCATCGAAAGTACCTATCAAGGCCTTTGTTTATGGTGCTAGTTTTATTAGTTTTTTTAGGTTTGACAGGGGAAACTAAAAAATACAATTGCGGTATATACCCCTTTCAGAGTGATCAGGATGCAGATACCAGCGGGAAAGACCATAAAGACAGAATTCGGGGGCAAAGGCGTATTGGAAGATTTCTTCGAGGAGTTCTCAAAAAGATCCGTGGATGGGTATCTTCAAACCAGTCTAACCAAGGAATCCCACAGGAACATAGGCAGGGTTTTCTTCGGGAAGGGAAAGCCAGTAGCATCCGCACTCCATGGAGAAAAAGACCTTTTCGGAAAAGAGGCGCTTAGGAAGGTCGTACGGGACTCTCTTGACGAGGACTGTCTCCTTGAGATGCACTCGTACTCCTACAGATCCTCATCCATATCCGTGGAGCACATACTCAGGAACAAAGAAAAATGGTCCCTGCCCCAGGACTTCAACCTGTCCCTGGAACTGGATCGGGCGGCGAGAAAGCAGCGTGGGGAAGATGAAAGAAGACATGATACTAGGGAATTCAAGGAAATGGATATACCAGTCTCTGACCTGGATCTGGAACTGGGTGTGATGGAGGAGAGACCCATCCAGATAGTGTCCGGCACAGGGGAGGACATAGTGGAGAAAGCGGAGAAAAAGCTGAAAAAGATCAGGGAAGGGAAGATGAAAGACGAGTTCGAAGTACTGAGGAAAGAACTTGACCAAAAACACATGGAACTGAAGGAGAAGGAAGCTCAACTAAAGGAATGGGCCGAAAAACTCGCCAAGAGGGAGGAGGAACTGAAGAACACCGCCGGGGAAGTAAAAAAGGAGATGAACGAGGTCAGGAGGATATGGACTGAGATGAGGAGCGAAGGAAACAATATATCCAAGGCTAGGGAGGAACTGGAGAACAAGATCGGGGAACAGATGGCAAGGGAAGAAACCTTGATGGAAAAGGAAAGGGACCTCCGTGAACTCAAGAGGGACCTGGAACAGTGGGAGGTGGACATCAAATCCAGGTCTTCAAAGCTGGGGGTCATGGAGGAAGAACTCAGTAACTGGAAGAAGGAGATGGCCAAGAAGGAAAAAAGGCTGGACAGCATGGAAAAGGAGATAGAGGATAGGGAAGAACACGTTTTCGAAAGGGAAATGGAGAATCGGGAAAGGGAAAAGGAGCTGAGGGGGATCCAGGAAAGGGTGAACGAAACAGAAGCTCAGACTAAGAAAGTGAGGGATAGCCTGGAGAACAGGGAAAGAGAGGTCAAGGTGAAAGAAGACGAATTGACCATCAAAGAGGAGAATCTCTCCTACCGTGAAGGAAAGTTGAAGGAGGAGATGGACAAGGTTAACGAGTTGAAAAAGGGGCTCAGATCAGACAGGGAAACTGTGAAGAAGATGAAGAGGGACCTGTCTGCAAAAGATAACGAACTGGAAACCCGGGAAAAGCACATGGAGGAGCTGGAAAAACAGCTGACGCAGCGGGAAAAGGAACTGGATGAAAAGCAATCTCAGATAGACCAGCGCACCACAGCCTTGAATGAAAGGGAGATCGAACTGACAAAACGTGATCACGAATTGAACAGCAAGGCAGATGGTATAATAGCCGGGGAGGAAAACCTGGAAGAAGAAAGAGAACGGTTGATGGAATGGAGGGATTCCCTGGAGGTGAAAGAAAAGGAACTCCAAAAGGGGAAACAGGATCTCAAGGATAAGAAGAAGGAGATGGAAAAGGAATTAAAAGAAAAGTCATCGGAACTAGATGCAAGGGAAGAGGAACTCAACGAAACCGGTAGGAGTTTGAACGGAAGGAAGGGCGCTCTCCAGAGGAAGGAGAACTTATTGGAGGAGAGAGAAAAGGAACTGGATCTTAGGGAGGAAAACATCAACGAGAGGGAAAAGGAACTAGAGGGTATGGAGAGCGAATTCGACGAAAAGATGAAGGATCTGGAAGAGGAGCGAGCAAAGGTGAACGAGGGATTAGAAGAGGAAAAACGGGCGGTTTCCGAAGAAAAGAATAGTTTGAAGGAAGAAAGAAAACTGCTGGATAAAGGGTTACAGGACGTCCAGGAGAAGCAGGATAAATTGAAAGATAAACTGTCAGATCTGATCAAGGAAAGGGAAGCCCTGGATGACAGGAAGGAGTCTTTGAAAGAGAAGGAGGAACTTCTAACAGATTTAGAGAAGGCTCTGACCAGTAGGGAGAGTGAACTTGAATATAGAGAGGCGAAGCTGAAGGAAAAGGAAGATTCCATGGACTCCAGGGAGTCAAAGATCAAGGAGAAGGAGGATCTATACTCCAAGAAAAAGAAATCCCTGGATGAGATCAGGAAGGGGCTCAGTGAGATTTGAACCGTGATTGCATTACATCGGCCATTATGGCCTTTTGTGCATGGAGTCGGTTCTCCGCCTGATCGAAGACCACTGAATGGGGACCGTCGATCACCGAAGCGGATATCTCGAGTCCACGATGGGCCGGTAGACAGTGCATCACTATCACATCTTCCGATGCCAGGGATACAAGGCGATCATTAACCTCGAAGTCTTTGAAGTCCCTGAGTTTCCGTTCCTTTTCCTCTTCGTCACCCATGGAGATCCACACATCGGTGTATATTATGGTCGCGCCTTTTACCGCTTCTTCGGAATCATTAGAGAGGGAGATAACCGATCCCTTTTCTTTGCCTATGGCCTTGGCCTTTTGTAATATCTCTTCGTTGGGTTCGTATCCCTTGGGGGTGCAGGCGGTAACATCCATGCCCACCAGGGCACCTCCCAAAAGAAGTGAGTTGCACACGTTGTTCCCGTCACCCACATACACCAGATGCTGATCTTCGAAACCGCCCTTCTTTTCTTTTATGGTAAGAAGATCCGCCATTATCTGACAGGGGTGCTCCCTGTCATCCAAACCGTTTATAACCGGAACTGTGGAGTTCCTTGCGAGTTCCACCATCATCTCGTTCTTGAAGGCCCTGTACATGATACAATCCACGTATCGACTGAGCACCATGGCTGTATCGGCTATGGTCTCTCCACGACCTATCTGCAGGTCCTTGGGACTGAGGTAGAGTGCATGTCCTCCCAACTGGGTCATGCCCACCTCGAATGAGATACGGGTACGGGTGCTGGGTTTCTCGAAGATCATGCCCAAGCTCTTTCCCTTCAGAGGTGTGAAAGGCTCCCCGTCGTTGTGCTTTTTCTTGATCTCCGCTGCGATCCTCAACAGGTCCTTTATGCGGTCCTGTACATCCAGTATAGATATCACATCTTTTTTCATCTTGATCACCTGAAGGAGTGGAACCACCCTTTATTTAAATATTTCCTTGTTCTACATTTTTTTGCGTCCATGGGAGCATGATACTACTCATAGGTTCCGTCGGTCAACCTGGACATGATAGACACATATAATTCACTGGTTTTGCTCACCATCTCATCGGGCAATGGGGGTATAGGGGGCTCGTCTTCACCTCTCTCCCGGGCATCCATCAACTCTTGGTGATAAGCGATATCCCGGTAATGACTCCTTACGAATTCCTTGCTCTTCTCGATGAATTTCCCTTCTCTGTAAGCGTCCATCTCCCAGAACCTATCCTCGTCCGCGGTGCCGAAGGTATCCACCAACATCAGTTCACGATTTTCGTCCATGGCGAACTCCTTTTTACCGTCAACATGGATCAAACCGTTCTTCTCCACTGTCTTCTCCATCATGGTGTCTATCTTCATCACCGCATCCTCTATCTCCACCAGTTCTTCCTCGGAAAGGGAGGATATCTCTTTTGCCTCCTCCCTTGTCACCGGGCGATCGTGGGCTTCGAACTTGGTGGTCATCTCAAAGAAAGGTTTGGGAAGCTTTTGACCATAGACGGGTTTTTCAGTGAACCCGAACTTGCGATAGTCCACATCCCCTCTATTGATGCGGTCCAACAATGAGCCCGCCACATAGTACCTGCTTATGAATTCCAGGGGGATCAAAAAGTTGGTGGTGTCACCGTGTATCTCGTGGTGATCTGTGATTATATCAACCTTTTTCACTATCATGTGTTCGTCGTTCTCGCGCTCCACGAAATGGGTTGGTATCTGAAGGTCGGATTCCGTTCTTCGGAACCAGTATGTGGAAGTTTTGCAGAGTGTTTCCCCCTTCCGGGGTACGTCATTTGGTATGACCTTGTCGAATACGGATATGTTATCCGTGAAGAAGAACTCCAGAAGACCATCTCCTATGTCATACACTTCTTTTACCTTGCCCTTGCGTATCAATTTTTTCATATGGACAACACCCGATTTTGATGAAAGCAGGAATAGGTACGATATTTAATTCTTATGTTTATCATCCCTGGACTCAAGAAAACTGTCGGCCTTTTTTAGCACATCCCTTGCATTCTTGAACGTAAGTCTATCCATGGCCAGATCGTAGTTCAACCACGCGTAACCCTGGTGTTCCCGGGATATGGAAACCTCCTTGGTATCCGTGGTACCTAAAAGATAAAGGACCTCCTTGTGAGATATGTCACGACCCTTCTGATATATGTAATCTATACGATCGAGAAAATCTGGGATTATGTTTACCTCATGGGAAGGTATCCCAGTTTCCTCCCGTAGCTCTCGGAGAGCAGTTTCCTCCAGGGTTTCCCCGGATTCAACGTGCCCTTTGGGGTAATCCCAGTGACCTGCGGGATAGTGGAGTAAGAGGTATCGCTTCTCACCTGAGTCTTCCCGGAATAGTATCACACCGGCGGATCTTTCGTCCATTTTAACTACCCGTATATGGGAGGGTGTGCGGCCTGATGCTTCATCTCGTTGTGGATCTGTTTGGTGTGATTCACCATCTGAGAATACTGTTCCTCAAGTTGATTGGCACTTTCCAGAAGGGAAGCCGTTTCCACCTCTATATCGCAGTAATCTGCGAACTTGTCCAGAAGAGCTGCGGATGCCCGGGGGTCCGGCATGTGAACGTTGCTTTCCGCCAGCATGGCGATGGCCTCCAGTTTCATCTCATGGGCATAGAGCAGGAGGGCGCTGGCGATACCCGATATGGCACCCCTCTGAATGAGGTCCACGTTGAGCTTTCTTGCCTGCCTTTCGGCGGAATGTGAACTTATGGCACCCCATATCCTTTTCTCTTCCCGGCCTTCGTTCTCGGGCAGGCCATCGAATATTATCACTTCTTCTACACCCTGTTCCATGACCCAATCGATGATGGTTTCCGCCATGGAAAATGATAGGGAGGACGGTATGACCATGTCTGACTTGACAAGTAAAAATCCGTTTCCGGCAA
>SLLU01000037.1 GCA_007133925.1 Candidatus Halarchaeoplasma halalkaliphilum
ATACGGAAGAAATTTCCCTGGAACCCGGTGATATACAGTTAGTCCTGCTGGAAGTTTCCGTTCCAAACGAAGCCGAGTTCGGGACCTATAACGAAGTAGTTCAGTTCGAATCCTCCCAGGGAGCCGTCAAGACCATGGACGTTTTCACGGAGGTGATACCCAGGGACGACCTGAGGGTTACGGTGGATACCGGAGAACAGTTGGTTGAGGCGGGGGACACTGTTGAGTTCGTTTTCACCATGCAAAATTACTTTGAACATCCTGTCAATGTCACCATGGAGATCCAAGAGGGAGGCTCGGGCTGGGCGGTTCTGGATATTGAGTCTGTGTTCCTCCCTCCCGGTGGAGATGCCAATGCGGTCCTTGAGGTGAACGTACCCGAGGATACCCCGGAGGGAACCTACGAGGACAGCATCGTTTTCAGCACTGACACTGGTGTGGAAGTGGTGAAAAACGTGAAAACTACAGTCATGATCTTCAGATATGGTTTCCAGGCTCAGGTGGACAGCACTGTAAAGGATGTGGTACAGGGACTGGATACCTGTTTTACCATCACACTGGAGAACACCGGGAATGTTGATGATACCATCTCCGTGGCAGCATCCACTGATCTTTCAGTCCACCATCCTGACTTGGTGGATCTGGGAGATATGGCGGTCTTTTTCTTAAACGTATCCGCTGCCGGCACTCCTGCTGGTACCTATGGTATCTCCGTGACCATGACATCCCAGGGAGATGAAAACGAAACCGTTGTCATGGACCTGACCCTGGATGTCATGGAAATAGATCATTCCATCGAAGTCGAAGTTGACTCGAGTTATCGCCGTACCTATGTGGATACATCTGTGGAATTCAAATTCAGGATTACCAACACGGGCAACATGGTAGATACAATCCATATCTCGAACACACATGGGTGGGCCACCCTTAGCCAGGATTCGATGCAGCTGGCCCCCTCCGAAACCGGAGAGTGCGGTCTTCTTATACATGTTCCTGAGGATGCGGATACCGGCGAACACGTCTTTACGGTGAATTTCCGTTCACAGGGTGACCCTGAGGTGGGGATAGATGTGGAAGTAGTTGTATCCCTTCGCGCGGGTGTTCCTTACGGGATCCCCATATGGAATGTCGGTGATCGATGGATTTATCGGTATAACATGAACGCCAGCGGGGGGTCCATACAGGAGATGTACCAGGAAGGTACTTTTACCTTTACCGTTGAAGGGGAGGAGAGGATATACATGGGGGGTGAATACATCAGAGTATACAACGTTTCATACCTTAGAAGGTACGTGGTTGATGGTGTGACCAACGTGCCGGGAGTTGGCTCCGTAACCTTTGATCTGGATTGTGTGACCTTCGGAAATATATTCTATCGCCGACAGGATATGGAACCGATCAAAGGTGAGTTCCGCAACTATATGGAAGGCATCTCCGTTGCAGTGGGGATAAACATCGAGGTCAATATAACCGACAGCAGCCACATGGAGGCGGTGCTGTCTGAAAGTTTCTTTAAAGCACCCATGGAGCTGGGTGATCGTTGGGAACGGGAGGCTGTTTATGAGCGGGAATCAGATATGTACACCTCCTTCAACCCTTCCGGGGCGCCCTATCCGGACAACGAGCACGAGGTAAACGAATATCCCGTCAGCCACAGACAGAGCATAGAAGCACGGTCCGAGTTCACCTTTGGTGCTGACGGAAAGGAATACGAGGTCCTGGAGATCTCTGGAACCGAGAATTGGAGGTACGGTTCCGGGCCTGAAGTGGAAGGCAGCTTCACCAAATACTACTCCCGGGAAGTCGGGAACTACGTGTACCTTTTTTCTGAAAATTTATACGATCATCAAACCGGATTGAACGTATCCGACAAGAAGATGGTACTCATTGATCATGTGCACGAATACAACGAACCGGAGGATTACGGCATGGAGGTGTATGCAGAGGAAGATACCATTTACTGTTTGCCGGGGAGCACTGTGACATATCGTTTGAACGTGATGAACACCGGTATTTACGAGGACCGTATCCTCTTTGATGTAAAAAGTGGAAATGACTGGGTTTACAGTTGGTGCGCAGTGGAGATTGAACTGGATGTGGGTTCATCAGGCATGGTGAGTCTGGAGATGGAAATCCCGGAGGACGCCCTGGTGGATCACAATTACACTACCACCGTGGCTTTCGTATCGGCAATTCACCCTCGGGTCAATCGAACAATAGTTCTCAACACCTGCGTTAGAAGCGCTTTGATACCCAGGATCGAAGCTTATCAACCCCGGGTTAGTAATCTGATAAGACACCGTGGCGGAGATAAGATATCTTTTTCCGTCAATGCAACATCCCTTGACGGAGGGGTACTGGTCATAAGCTGGTACGTTGACGGCGAATTGGTCGGTACCGGGGAGAGCTTTGAGTTCATACCTGACAAGGTGGGGGAGTACGTGGTAACATGTAGGGTGAGTAGCGGTGATGAGGGCATAACTCGAACATGGACGTTGTCTGTTAGAGAGCCGTCTTCCATCAATCCTATCCTTTATGTGATGATCGGTGCGGTCATACTGGTTATAACGGTGGTGGCCTTTTTCCTCCATCGCCGCAGGAAAAGGAAAAAGAAAGAAGAAGAGCTTGATG
>SLLU01000072.1 GCA_007133925.1 Candidatus Halarchaeoplasma halalkaliphilum
AGTTCCACAGAGGATAACATGTTCAAGATACAGACCATACACAGTGCCAAGGGCCTGGAGTACCCTGCGGTGATCCTGGCTGATATGTCCAAGGGCAGGGGGGGCTTCGGCAGTCCCATCTATTTCAGGGAACCCCTAGGCCTCAGGCAGAGCAAGGTATACTCGGAGCACGGGATGCCCTACAGCTACGATAACTGGCGGAGCTATTTGTGCGGACGCTGTTTGTCCGGGGATCACGATGAAGAAAGGCGCCTGTTCTACGTTGCCATGACCAGGGCCATGAACTACCTTTTTCTGACAGCTGAAAGCGGCAAGGAAGGTAATTTCTTCAAAGGGATGAAAATAGAACAGGTTAACGTGGAACCGGTGGTGCCGGAACGCCAGCACAAAAGGACGGTCAGGAAAGAACTGTTGTTGCCACCGGTGAGCACACCGTCTCCGGCCAAGTACACACCCCATTCTTACGTCAAGGGTGTTAGCAGGGGTCTGGGAACGGCATATGGACAGGACCTCCACGACTTCGCTGAGAGATATATAAAGGAAAGGGGTCTGGAGCCGGAGAATGTGGATCAGATGAATGTGAAGGATTTCTTAGATTCATCTGAAGGTGAACTCAACCCGGAGGTCAACTTCTTTCTGCCCGCTGAAAAGGACGGGCGCAGGATATTTTTCCAGGGAGTCATCGATCTCTTGGTGGTGGATGAAAATAAGATCAGGCTGGTGGACTACAAGACCGACCGGAGCAGGGAACTTCTCCAGGAGTACTTCAAGCAGCTGAGCATATATTACCACGCTGTCCAGGAGGTTTATCCCGATAGGGATGTCGAGGGCTATGTTCTCTACACCGAAGATGGTTCGCTGGTACCCCTGGAAGTGGTACCCATGGAGGATCTGCTGGACGGGGTATGATATCCAGATGTCATCATTTCTTTACCACGATCTAACCTGTAGTCTATGGATCTCCCTTCTGGGTCTTAATGTTATTTATACTCATACATAGTATAGAACTACAACCGATTCTCTAATAACATGGTTTATTTGATCCAATACAAAATGGATACAGTTAACAGTTTATCTAGGCAGTTCACAGCAGATCCGCTGCCGTGATCATGCCGATGACTTCCGTTCCCCTGGTCACCAGCACGGCGGAGTTGCTCCTCAACAAAGGGCTGAAATCTTCCTTCGGAGTGTCGTGGGGAACCATGAGAAGGTTCCGGTGATCAAGTCAGGTAATTTTGATAAAGTGTTAGCAAAGGCGAAATAATATCTTTACTAAATATATCATCGTTGATAGAACAGACATGATCCCATGGACATATATCCATGTTGATAGGACGTCGGCGAGATATATGATCTGCAGGGGGATGGTATCGTCAAGGGTGAATACGGATACCAAATCTTGCAAAATCGCTATCGAATGTAAAGATATGTGAGATAACGTACTTTTCCATGTAAAAAACAGATGTCCAGTCTACGAAGGATAACCCGCTTTCTTCGATCTTTCTCCACACATCTTTGAATCTCAGATCGAAAGGGTGTATTATGATATTTGAATCACGGATCCTTTTCACAATGTCCACAGCGGCTTCGTAACTGTAGTTATAGATTAAGTAGGTGTAGGTTTCCTGGATGATGAAATCGGAGGTATGTATATGTCCAAAAGCTAGATCGCCTTTCCTGATGCTTTTTATGAATGACACCGCTTCTTTGTGGTGTTTATCTCGTTTTTCATTCAATGCGACCCATGCACCCGTATCTATGAAGATAGATGGTTTGGACGTCATTTCATCTACCGTACAATACTTCATCTATAGATGAGTCGCTCTTCGGTTCGTCGGCTCTGGGATCGGTACCGAAACACGGTGCTGTCCAGTCTGGAATTTTGCCTTTGATTTCTTCATCGATGAGTTCTCTCAATAACGCAGAGAGCGTTTTTCCTCTTTCGTCAGCGATTTTTTTGATTATCTCCTTTTCTTCACGACTGACCTTGGTACTCAGCACTTTTTCAGTCATCGGTATACCGAGGTAGACGCATCTATTAATAACTTTTCCTTTATCATTCCGTTTCCATCGAAATAGATATACCTCCCACTAAGAAGAAAAAGTGTGTCCAGTCTGATCCTGGAAGAAACGATCTTGAATATCCCACTAGAAAGCAGTTTTGATCTAGCACGTATATTCGAACAGAGAGACCCGTGAAACCAGCGATGTGAGTGGAGCTGAGATTCGAGTAATTACAGAACAAGGAGATATCCCGAAAAGTCAATTCATCGAACACAAGTTTTATTAATGAGTTAAACTGTAGTTTAACCTGTGAGTTAGAATGATAGAAAAGAAGATACTCAAGAATGGCCAGGTGGAGATTCCAAAAGGTGTAAGAGACCTGTTGGGCCTCCATGAAGGTGACAAGGTTTTACTGGACATAAGGTAAGATACCATCACGATCAAAAAAAGAAGATATCACTGCGGAGCTCAAAGCCTTGGCGAAAAGGCACGATAAACGTTTGATCATCGAAGATATCAAAGGATGGAAACTGTGAATTGTTTTAACACACCTAACATAGTGCGACAAGAAGGGTTTTGAGCACAGCCCCATCTATAAAACGTACTCCCTCAGGGCCC